>JBBSPK010000033.1:0-22511 GCA_038258875.1 Chitinophagales bacterium | reverse complement strand
GAGCAAGAGCAAGAGTGGCATTAAGTGGCTTAACGGTTGCTGAATATTTTCGTGATGGTGATGGAACAAGCAAGGGAAAGGATATTTTGTTTTTTGTTGATAATATATTCCGCTTTACACAGGCAGGGTCAGAAGTGTCCGCATTGCTAGGAAGAATGCCAAGTGCAGTTGGTTACCAGCCGACGTTAGCTACGGAAATGGGACTAATGCAAGAAAGAATTACTTCTACCCGCAATGGTTCTATCACTTCGGTGCAGGCTGTATATGTACCGGCGGATGATTTAACGGATCCTGCACCTGCAACCACCTTTGCTCACCTTGATGCAACAACGGTATTGAGCAGAAAGATTGCAGACCTGGGAATTTATCCTGCTGTTGATCCGCTTGATTCTACGTCAAGAATCTTAAGTCCTGCTATTGTGGGCGATGAACATTACGATTGTGCCAACAGGGTTAAGCGTACATTACAGCGTTACAAAGAGCTGCAGGATATTATCGCGATTCTTGGCCTTGATGAATTAAGTGATGAAGATAAACTAATTGTTAGCCGTGCACGCAGGGTACAACGTTTTCTTTCCCAGCCGTTTCACGTGGCCGAACAATTTACTGGTTTAAAAGGAGTTTTGGTTTCGATAGAAGATACTATTCGTGGCTTTAATGCAATCATGGATGGTGAGGTTGATGAGTATCCTGAAGCTGCGTTTAACCTTGTGGGTAACCTTGAAGATGCCATAGACAAGGGTAAGAAAATGATGGAAGCGGCGAATGTGTAAACCCCAGTTCCTAAAGAGGAATGGGAAATTTCTAATTTTAAATTAGCCCCTTCAGGGGTTTGGTTATGGTTCTTGAAATTTTAACGCCGGAAAAAAAGATTTTTAGCGGAGATGTTTATGGGGTACAGCTTCCGGGAATTGGCGGCATGTTTGAAGTGCTTGAAAAACACGCTCCTCTTGTGAGCGCATTGAAAGCGGGAAAGCTCAAAATCTTAAAAGATAAAAATTCAACTTCTCTTTATACGATTCAAAGTGGTTTTGTTGAAGTATTGAATAATAAAACTACAGTATTAGTCGAGGGTGCAGATGAAGCCTGACATCTGTTAATCGAAAACCTCAAACCCTGCATTAATGTGGGTTTTTATTTTTTAGCTCCATAATTTTAAATTATCTCTTAATTGCTAATTTGTCTTTTAAAATGCAGCACCGATAGGGCGGTAACGGGAATTATTAATAATAACAGAAATGAAATCGGGCTGTGAGTTATACAAAATGCAATCGCCGTTAGTAATAAAACATAAAAAGGATAAATGAAAAAAAGCAATCCAACCATTATAGAATCATAATGGTCCGAAGCTTTATTTTTTATTGATATATGCATTGAATAGTATAAAGGAAAATGAAAAAGACATCCTAAAACGGCAGGAAAAAATAGAAGCAATTTTTTGATGAGAGGCTCTTGAATATGAAAGTGTTTTTTTAATTTTTGATGATCATTATTGTCAATTTCAAAAACCAGGTTTTTTAGTTGTTGCCGCAGCTTTTCATTAAATTCATTTACAGCTTTTCCACTGGTAAAATCAGTTTGCATATTCTCACTGGTAATAATATTTCCAAAATTCAAAAAAAGATTTTTACCAAATTTTCTGAAACAGCTGTAATTTATTCCCAGTGGTAGAACCTTTAACGGAGTATTATCTTGCCATGCTGCCAGCGCAAGTCTTGCTGTTCCTTTTTTTAACGGTCGCAAATGCCATTCATTAATACAGCCGCCTTCACTGAATATGAGCACGATTCCATTTTTTTTAAAGATTTCCTGGCAACCTTCGAAAGTTGAATAATTATGCTCCAGGTTTTCAACTCCCTCACTTACCCTATAAACCGGAAGCATCTTAAATGAGGAAAGAATTTTGGTTATTAACTTTCCATTAAAGGCATCCCCACGTGCCAAAGAATGAATGGGGTGTTTATACAAAGTTGCCAGTATAATTGCGTCTAAAAACGAATTGGGGTGATTTGAGGCAATAAGCAAAGGCCCCGGCTCAGCAAGCATATTTTTTTTATTGATAACAATCCTGCGACAATAAAAATGGATGGCAATTCGTGCAGGAAATAATAAAAGCTTGTAGAACAATCTTTTTAATTAAAAATATGTAAAAACTTATTGAGCAGCTCGGAAATTTTCGAACCATCAAGCGTTAATTTTTATGCCTGATATAAATTTTTCGATCATCTTTAATATAATATTTTCCTCCATGCGAACCGGTCAATACAGTTTCTCCGTGTGGCCCGGCCAATTCAACTGATACAAGGCGTTCTTCCTTCTTCTTCTTCTTTTTATCTTTTTCAATGAACATGGCAAATACGCCGAGGCATAAAACACCGAAAGTGATGGCTAATCTTTTCATAGTATTTATTTTAAGTTAGTGAAATCAATTAAGCTGGGGATCAATAGGGAAATTGATCATCATTTCATAATCGCCGCCAAGGTGCTTTAAAGAATTTTTCCAGACATCCTCTGGTTTTGTATCAAAAATTAATTCGCGGGTAGCCTTAACAGTTAGCCAGCTTTGTTCTTTCATTTCATTATTGAGCTGGCCTTCGCTCCAACCACTGTATCCAATAAAAAAACGTATATGCTCACTGTTTATATCATTATTCTTAAGATTAATTAACAGGCTCTCGAAATTGCCTCCCCAATAAACATCTTTTAAAACCTCTTCCCCGCCGCTTATCAATTGAGGGTATTGATGTAAAAAATGAAGGGCATCCTTTTGTACCGGGCCTCCCTGGTAAACAGGAAGCGCCTTTATTTCCATTTCGGGAATAAGTTCTTTAAGACTCTTGGGAAATTTTTTGTTGAGTACAAAGCCAAAGCTGCCTTCGTCAGTATGTTCACATAAAAAAATAACTGTCCGGATGAAATTTGGGTCTTTTAAAAAAGGATTTGCAATTAATAAGGTGCCTCTTGCTGGAGAAATCATAATTCTAAATTATATTTATTTGCTGATAAAATAATTTGCCAATACCTTATTTTACTAAAAAATAAACGATAAGAGTTAGTTAAAGTTTGGAAGGTAGCCATTTATACTACTTTTTCGCAATTGGGAGGTTTAAATTTGCTATGCATGAAAAAAATTTTCCCCATCATTACCATACTGGTTTTTATTTCTCTCCTTGGAGTAATCTTCTCCCAGATTTTATGGATTAAACAATCTGTGCGGGCAAAAGAGCAACAATTTGAGGAGAGTATTAAAATGGTTACGGTTACAGCGGGCAATGACCTTATTGAAGAAAAAGGTAATCTTTCTCCTTTCGATAACAGGAAAGGGACAGATTTGTTTTTTCCTTTAAATGTATTCTCCTCTTCAATCGCTCATAAATTTACGCGTGAGCAGTTGCGTGCAAGAATTAAAAAGGCGTTTGAGAAAAACAATATTAAAGATGTTGATTTTGAATTTGCAGTTACCACAACATCAATGATTGGAGATGAATTACAATCAAAAAATTTTTATGACGCTTACCAGGATAGCCTGCATAACAGGGCATTTGTGTATCCTCTTGAATCTCCAAGTGGGAGCCTGGGTGAAGGGTTATCGCCGCAGGAGTTATTGATAATTGTTGTTCCTCATGTAAATACGATTATCTGGAAGCAGATGTATTGGATGATTGCAGTAGCTGTTATTTTTACTTTTATAATTTTTACCGCGTTTTTCATTACGATAAGAGCCCTTTTAAATCAAAAAAAATTAAGTGAGATAAAGTCTGATTTCATCAATAATATGACACATGAATTTAAAACACCTCTTGCGACAATTTCCCTTGCTGTGGATGCATTGAAAAATGAAAAAGTAATCAATGACAGGGAGAAAATGAATTATTTTTCCGGCATTATTAAAGATGAAAACAAACGGATGAATAAACAGGTTGAAACGATATTACAGGCTGCGTTATTAGATAAGCAGGAAATTCAACTTAATGAAAGCGAGGTGCATGCTAATGACCTGATTCAAACGGCGATAAATAACATCAGTCTTCCGCTTGCAGAAAAAAAGGGCAAAATAGAAGTTCATCTCAATGCAACCAAGGATGTGATTATGGCAGATGAAGTTCACTTCACAAATATTATCAATAACCTTTTGGATAATGCTATTAAATACTCCAAAGAAAATCTTCATATTAAACTATCGACGCAAAATTTTAATGATCATATCCGTATTAAAATTGAGGACAATGGAATTGGCATGAATAAAGAAACACTGCACCGCATTTTCGAAAAATTTTACAGGGCTCATACGGGCAATATCCATAACGTAAAAGGGTTTGGTCTTGGGCTTAGCTATGTAAAAACAATTGTAGACGCTCATAAAGGAAAAATAAAAGCAGAAAGCACTTTAGGAAAGGGAAGTTGTTTTGCTATAGATATGGCAACGGTTAATTAATTTTTGACCTTTTTGCAACGGGTACCACCAGTTTTAATCCACTCCAGGTTTCACTTACAGCACATACTTTTACATCGACCAGGTCATTTTGTAAGGCATAATTCCTGATGGTATCTTCTGTTACATCAGTTGTTATATGGGCGCTCTTTTTATACCAGGAAACCCATACTATAGTTGTGGGCCTAATTGCAGACTTTAATTTGCGCATCTCATTTATAATGTCCCCTTCTGTTTTCACAAACAAGTGAATAAGGTCGGGTTTCTCATTTTTTTTAACCAACTGATTAGAGATGTTTTTTTCAATTAATTCAAAATAATTTTCCGGCTCATTTATAAGCCTAATCTTCATGTCGTCTCTGATTCCCAATTTTTTTAACAGGGGAGTTGCTGAGTATCCTGCCATATAATAATTTTTATAATCCACAAGATATTGACTGTAATCCACATGCTATTCACATGCTATTCACATCCGAATTAATAAAAAACCTCTTCAAGTCAACACAGGCAACGCTTTTAGGAACTGTATAAAAAAGTTTTTTAAAAAAGTGTCGTCCAAGTGGGAAAAAGTGTTATTTTGTGGAAATTCTGTTTAAAAAAATCTAATTCATTCATAATGATAGGCTTTATAGGTGAGTACGAAGCTACATTAGATGCAAAAGGGCGTTTTTTATTACCTGCAGGTTTTAAAAAACAACTGCCGGAAAAAGAAGCCGAGCCTTTTGTATTGAACAGGGGGTTTGAAAAATGCCTGAGTTTATACACATCAAAAAGCTGGAAACCGCTATTTTCTGACCTGAGCAAACTAAATGATTTTGATCCAAAAGTAAGGCAATTCAAAAGGTATTTTTTAAACGGTGCCACACAAGTTGAACTCGATAGCGCAGGCAGGCTTTTATTACCAAAAAACCTTATGGAATATGCAGGTCTTGAAAAGGATATCGTATTGGTTTCGGCAATTGATAAAATTGAGATTTGGGATAAACTAAAATATCAACAGTTCTTTGAAACTTTTTCTCCGGAAGCATTCAGCGATTTAGCGAAAGAAGTGATGGCCGGTGATAAAAATGTAAACTCATAACAATGCAGGAAGGCATATACCATGTGCCGGTTTTATTGCAGGAAGTAATAAATGGGCTGTCAATAGTTCCGTCCGGAATTTATGTTGATTGCACATTCGGCGGCGGCGGTCATAGCCAGGCAATTCTTGGGAAATTGAATGTCAATGGAAAATTAATTGCTTTTGACCAGGATGAAGATTCAATAAGAAATTTGCCCGGGGATGACAGGATAATTTTTGTGCCACACAATTTTCGTCATCTCCAACGTTTCCTCAGGCTCCATAAAATTTCTAAGGTAAATGGCATCCTGGCAGACCTTGGCGTTTCAAGCCACCAGATTAATTCCGTAGAACGCGGCTTTTCAACCCGCTTTGATGCACAGTTGGATATGCGAATGAGCAAAGGTGAAAAATTAAACGCAGCAAAAGTGATTCGCAGCTATTCCCAGGAAAAATTACACAAGCTTTTTGAACAGTATGGCGAAATAACTAATGCAAAAACGCTGGCGAAATTGATAGTGGATATAAGAAAATCGCAGCCCTTGCAAACCACCAATGAATTTAAAAATGCCTTGTATCCTGTTGTGAAAGGCAATCCGGAAAAATATTTTGCACAAGTGTTTCAGTCATTAAGAATAGAAGTGAATGATGAATTGGGATCGTTGAAAGAAATGTTGCAACAGGCGCCTGGTGTTTTGGAAGTTGAAGGGCACATAGCCATTATAACCTTTCATTCTCTTGAAGACCGCATAGTGAAAAATTTTTTTAAGAAAGGAAATTTTGAGGAGGAGCAGCAAAATGATTTATATGGTTCACCCACCAAAAATGATTTAAAAGTGATTACAAAAAAACCAATAATTCCATCATCTGAAGAAATAAAAAATAACCCAAGAGCCCGGAGCGCCAAATTACGAATTGCAGAAAAAATAAAAGTTTCGGATAGTTATTCCAGGTAAAAATATTAGTTGATTAACACTACGAATGAACAAAGAACAATCCATAAAAAAACAACACCGGGTTAAAGAATTTCGTAAAAAACGAATGACTCTTTATAACAGGTGGATTGTAAAAAATATTCCATTTTATGTATTTGTAGCAATGCTTGCAATAGTCTATATAGCGAATGGACACTACGCCGATAAGACAATTAGAAAAATAAATTCAACTGCGAAACATTTGAAAGAAATGGAGTATGAATTTAAAACAGTAAAACGGGATGTTATATTTAGAAGTAAAGAAAGCGAACTGGCCAAAGCGGTAGCGCCATTAGGTTTAAAAGAATTAATTGTACCGCCAATACGACTTACAGACAGCAGCGATAAAAACTAAATAGTATAAATAAAGCCAGATAAAATCAACTTATTGGATGTAAAAAAAGACATATTATGGCGGGTGTATCTCTGTTATCTCGGCATTATTTTACTGGGTATTATAATATTGGGAAGAGTCATTTATATCCAACAGGTGCAGGGTGCCTATTGGAAAAGTATAAGCAATACCCAGCATTTGAAATATATGGATGTTAATGCAGAGCGTGGAACTATTTACAGTGAAGATGGAAATATGCTTAGTACTTCAATTCCTGTTTTCGATGTATATGTTGATTTTATGGCAGATGGCCTTCGTGAAAAAAATGGGAAAAGGTTTTATAATAACCTCGATTCTCTATGTATTTCTTTATCGGGCTTGTTTAAAGACGCCTCCTCTTCATCGTATAGAAAACTCATGGTAGCCGCTTATAAAAAAAGGGAAAGATATTTTGCGCTTAAAAAGAAAATTTCATTTGAGGAATATCAATCACTCAGAAATTTTTCCTTATTAAAACAAGGTCGTAATAAAAGTGGATTTATAATCGAAGTGAGAGACAACCGCGTTAACCCATATGTGTTGCTGGCCAACAGGACGATTGGGCTTTCCAGGGGCGATACGAGTAAAAATGTGGGGCTTGAAAGATCTTATGACAGTGTATTGAAAGGGCAAACGGGTAGCAGGCTGATGCGCTATATGGCAGGTGCTTATGTACCGGTAGATGGCGCAGAAATAGAACCCGAAAATGGGAAAGATGTTATAACGACGATCGATACATACATCCAGGATGTCGCAGAAAATGCGCTCATGAAGATGATGGTTGAAAACAACTCTTTGCATGGAACTTGTATTGTAATGGAAACGCAGACAGGTAAAATAAAAGCGATTGCCAATCTTGGTAAAAGGCCTGACGGAGATTACATTGAAGATTATAACTATGGACTTGGTAAAAAAACTGAACCGGGTTCTGTCTTTAAATTAGCTACTTTATTATCGCTTCTTGAAGATAAATATGTTGACACCGGAAGTATTGTTGATTGCGAAGGCGGACAAAAATATTTTTATGGCCTTAGAATACGGGACTCTCATCTTGGCACAAACCAGATAACGGTTAAAGAGGCATTTGCCCGATCTTCAAACGTGGCTTTTGCAAAGCTTGCAGATCAGTATTATCACAACCAGCCTAAAAAATTTTACGATCACCTGCATCACCTGCGGCTCGATACTGTAACAGGAATTGATATTGTTGGGGCTGCTGTTCCTTTGGTAAAAAAACCCAGTAGTAAGTATTGGACGAAAACGACTATTCCTTTTATGGCCCATGGCTATGAAGAATTGGTTACACCTCTTCACCTTTTAATGGTTTACAATGCGGTTGCCAATAACGGGAGAATGATGAAACCTTACCTGGTAAACTCCATAAATGAAATGGGAATTGAAATTAAATCATTCAAGCCTGAAGTACTGGTGGAAAAAATATGCAGCGACGAAACACTGGGTAAATTAAAAAGTTGCCTTCTTTCCGTAATTGAAAGTGAACATGGCACCGGGCATGCCCTTCGTAATAATGTTTACAGTTTTGCAGGCAAAACAGGTACGGCTGTAACGGCAATGGATAATCGTGGTTATAATAAGAGCGCAAAAATTTATCAGTCTGCCTTCATTGGTTATTTTCCTTTCGATAATCCAAAATATAGTGTTGCGGTAGTGATTCAAAATAGTAATGAATCGAGACTCGCTTACGGGGGTGTTGTTTCCGGGCCGGTATTTAAAGAAGTTGCTGATAAAATATACGCAGAAAAAGTCGGCAGTGAATCCCTAAGCAAATTACCCCGTGAAACTGAAGGCAGCGCTTATAAATTTTATGGATTAAAAACTGATCTAAACAGAATTTTGAACATGTTTAGTTATCCCTCAACGGATTCTGCAGTAGCCGGCCCATGGAGATCAACGGTTCTTAATAACGGTCATGCAGAGCTGAATTCAGAATATAACCTGCCGGCTACTGTAAGCAAAGTGCCTGATGTTACAGGGCTTGGTTTAAAAGATGCAGTGTACCTGTTAGAGAATATGGGATTAAAGGTAGAAGCAAAAGGGAAGGGAAAAGTAGTTTATCAATCAATAGCACAGAACGCAGATTTTCATAAAGGTCAATCAATAAATCTTCAATTGAATTAATGGTTTTATTGAATCAAATATTAGATAAAATAAAAATTCTCCGAATAGCGGGCACGCCCGTAAATGAAATAAATGAGTTACAAACTGACTCACGTAAAGTGGGACCAGGCTCATGTTTTATTGCCATAAAGGGGACACTTACGGATGGACATTCATTTATCGATACCGCTGCAGAAAATGGGGCGGCGGTTATAATATGCGAAGTTTTGCCGGCTACCATTCACCAACAAATTCAATACCTGGTTGTTGAAAACAGTTCAATAGCTGCCGGCATAGCGGCACATAACTTTTATGGGAAACTTACCGAAAAAATAAAACTTGTCGGTGTAACAGGAACAAACGGAAAAACTACGATAGCGACATTGTTGTTTAAGTTATTTTCTGTTCTTGAATATAAATGCGGTCTTATCAGCACTGTTCAAAACCAGGTGGGAGATAAAATTTTGCCAGCTACTCATACTACACCCGATACCGTCACGCTTAATAAATTAATTGCTGATATGGTTGCTGATGGTTGTTCACATGTGTTTATGGAAGTAAGCTCTCATGCGATTGACCAACATCGGATAGAGGGCTTGCAGTTTGCAGGTGGAATTTTCAGCAATGTTACTCACGATCATTTAGACTATCACAAAACATTTGATGAATATATAAGAGTAAAGAAACAATTTTTTGATGCATTGCCATCACCTGCATTCGCACTCAGCAATGCTGATGATAAACGTGGTGCAATAATGCTTCAAAACACCAAAGCAAAAAAGTATTTGTACAGCCTTAAAACAATGGCGGATTTTAAGGGAAAAATTATTGAAAATTCTTTGTCAGGACTTGTATTAATGCTCAATGATGTGGAAGTGCATTGCAGGCTTATAGGAGCTTTCAACGCTTATAACCTCCTGGCAGTTTTTGGTGCAGCAGTTTGTTTGGGAGAAGACAAACAAATCACTTTACAGATACTCAGCAGTCTTAGTGGTGCTGATGGAAGATTTGATTACATGATTTCTCCAAATGAAAAAGTGATTGGAATAATTGACTATGCACATACGCCGGATGCATTACTTAATGTTTTGGCAACTATAAAAAATTTGAGGCAAAGTGAGGAAAAAATTATCACGGTGGTGGGTTGTGGGGGTAACCGCGATAAGACAAAACGCCCGGTGATGGCTGAAGTGGCGTGTGAATACAGTGATAAAATAATTTTTACGTCAGACAATCCGCGAAATGAAAACCCAGAACAAATAATAAAGGACATGGAGGAAGGTGTACCGGTGGTCGCCCGTAAAAAATACATATCCATTGTAGACAGGAAAGAAGCAATAAAAACCGCGGTGAATTTTGCACAACAGGAAGATATTGTTTTGGTAGCAGGAAAGGGTCATGAAAAATACCAGGAAATAAATGGAGTGAAATATGATTTCGACGATAAAAAAATTTTACGGGAGATGTTTGACTTAATGGAAAAATAAAACAAGGGAAAAGTAACACTGTATAAAAACAATACATGCTCTATCACCTTTTTGAATGGTTTACTAAGAATGGAATAAAATTCCCGGGTAGCGGGTTGTTTCATTTTATCACATTCAGGGTGTTGGTTGCGGTTCTTTTATCACTTTTTATAACAACAGTTTACGGCAAGCGGCTTATAAATATTTTAAAAAGGAAGCAGATTGGGGAATCCGTAAGGGAATTAGGTTTAGCAGGTGAGAAAATGAAATCAGGAACACCAACAATGGGTGGAATAATCATATTGCTCGCAATATTAATTCCGACTTTATTACTGGCTAACCTGGATAAGGTATATGTAAGGCTAATGCTATTATGCACGGTGTGGCTGGGCGTTATAGGATTGATAGATGATTATTTAAAAATAAAGGCGAGGCGAATTGCAAAGGCAAAAGGAGAAACATATAAAAAAAATGATGCCGATGGGCTTGCCGGAAAATTTAAAATTTTTGGCCAGGTAATGCTGGGAATTATTATAGGGTCCACTTTATATTTTAATCAAAACGTGGTGGTTAAACGCGAAATCATAACAGAGAATACCGGGAAACAAAGCACCTTACAACGGGGGGAACATAAACTCGGCGAAGACACCATTATTACAGATGGAAAAATTCACAGGTTTGTTACGGTGAAAACTCCTATAACAACCATCCCATTTGTGAAAACGCATGAGTTTAATTATGCAAAGTTATTACCTGAAAGTTGGGAGAGCTATACCTATATATTATACATACTGGTTGTGATATTTATTGTTACAGCAGTATCAAATGGCGCAAATATTACTGATGGGCTTGATGGGCTTGCAACCGGTGTAAGTGCAATCATTGGCCTTGGCCTGGGTGTGTTTGTTTTTGTAAGTGGGGATGTAAGGATTGCAGAATATCTCAACATAATGTACATACCTAACCTGAGCGAATTGTCAATTTTTATTGCAGCTTTTGTAGGCGGTTGTGTTGGGTTTCTGTGGTACAATGCCTACCCGGCGCAGGTTTTTATGGGCGACACGGGCAGCCTGGCACTCGGCGGAATAATCGCATCATTAGCAATAATAGTAAGAAAGGAATTATTGATCCCTATATTTTGTTTTGTGTTTTTGGTTGAAAATTTAAGTGTAATGATACAGGTTTCCTATTTCAAATACACGAAGAAAAAATATGGAGAAGGAAAAAGAATTTTTTTAATGAGCCCATTGCATCACCATTATCAAAAGTTGGGATATCACGAAAGCAAAATAGCCGTACGCTTTTGGGTAGTAACTATTTTGTCAGTTGTGTTTGCAGTGGTAACATTAAAACTAAGATAATTGATATGAGACTTTCTGACACAAGACAAATTCGTCCTTATGAAAATTTTTTTAAAAGAACTTAAGCGTTCCAAATCCAATGATGACAGTCTTCTGGCCTGTTAAATTCATGCCGTTGAAGAACCAATTTTTTTTAATTGACTGTATCCAGTTAAAAAGGGAATGAAAAAAAAAGTAGTAATACTTGGGGCCGCTGAAAGTGGGGTAGGAGCAGCATTGCTCGCTTCGCAAAAAGAATACGAGGTTTTTGTGAGTGATGCTTCTTTGATAAATCCTGTTTTTAAAAATGAGCTTGAACTAAACGGGATTGATTTTGAAGAAGGAAATCATACGGAACAAAAAATTGTTGATGCCGGGCTAATTGTTAAGAGTCCGGGAATACCTGAAAAGTCCGGGATTATAAAAGAACTGAGGAAACGGGAGATTGAAATAATAAGTGAAATTGAATTTGCTTACCGGCACAAAGGAGACAGTAAAATTATTGCGATTACAGGCAGCAATGGGAAAACCACTACTACGGCTATGATTTATCATCTCTGTAAAGAAGCGGCACTGGATTGCGCAATGGTTGGCAACATAGGTTATTCGTTTGCGAGGCAGGTTGCATTGCAACCAAAAAAAATTTATGTGGCAGAGATAAGTTCTTTCCAGCTTGATGACATAAAAACATTCAGGCCTGATGTGGCGATATTAACCAATATCACGGAAGATCATCTTGACAGGTATGAATACAATTTTGAAAACTATATAAAAAGCAAATTCAATATCATAAAATATCAAACAGGAAACGATGTATTTATTTATAACGCAGATGATGAAACAACAATAAAATATCTAAACAAATTTTTAAACAGCACCAACCCATTACCAATCAGTATGAGAAAATCATTACCGGAAGGCGCTTACATCACCAATTCTGAAATGCACATAAAATGGCAGAATGAAGAAATGACAATGAGCGTAGAAGATTTTGCAGTGAAGGGAAAGCATAATCAGTATAATACAATGGCAGCTGGCCTCTCGGCTGTGGTTATGGACATAAGAAAGGAAAAAATAAGAGATGCAGTGCAAACCTTTGAGAGCCTTGAGCACCGCATGGAAAAGGTGGCGACGATAAAAGGAGTTGAATTTATTAACGACAGTAAAGCAACTAATACCAATAGTACCTGGTATGCATTGGAGAGTATGACGAAACCAACGATCCTTATTTTAGGCGGCGTTGACAAAGGAAATGATTATTCATTCATAAAGGAGCTGGTAAAAGAAAAAGTAAAAGCCATTGTGTGCATGGGAGTAGACAACAGGAAAATACATGAAGCTTTTGGCAATGAGATGGAGTTAATAGTAAATACTGACAACGCAAAAGATGCAGTGCAGGCTGCTTTTCATTTTGCCGACAAAGGTGATGTAGTATTATTATCCCCAGCATGTGCCAGTTTTGATTTATTCAAAAATTATGAAGACAGGGGAAAACAATTTAAAGAAGCAGTTAAGGATTTGTAATGCGGTGAGTGGTGAGTGGTGAGCAATGAGCTATTAGCAATGAGCAAAAAAGCAACGATGCAAAAAACTAAAATTGAAAAATTGTAAAAAAATAATGTACCCCTACTCCTCGTCCCTCTCCCTGGGAGAGGGGTTGGGGTGAGGTTTAAAAATGTTGAGACCTTAAAATGAACGATACAAAAAATATATTTTCGAATACAATGACTTCTGCCCACGAAGTCACAGGCGGCCTTTTCAATCGAACGAAAGGGGATAAAGTGATTTGGGCAATTGTGATTGTGCTTACGCTGGTAAGTATACTCGTGGTATATAGCAGTATTGGATCACTTGCGTATAGAATGAACAAAAGCACGGAAAGTTATTTGTTTAAGCAAATCGGTTTTATTGCCCTGGGAGTGTTAATCATATATTTTGCCCATCGGGTAAACTATACAATTTATTCAAGGGTTGCTTCTATATTATTTTTAATTTCTATACCCCTGCTTTTTTATACCTTAAAATTTGGAGATAGTATTAATGATGCCAATCGCTGGATCAAGCTACCGGTAATTAATATGACTTTTCAAACATCCGATCTCGCGAAACTTGCGCTATTCATGTATATGAGCAGGCAATTGAGCCGGTGTCAAAACGTAATTAAAGATTTTAAAAAGGGTTTCCTGCCACTAATAATTCCCGTTATAATAATATGTGCATTGATTGCGCCGGCCAATTTATCCACGGCATTATTAATTGGTGGTATTGCGCTCATGTTAATGTTTATAGGACGGGTTCGGTTGCGACACATTATGATTATTGTAGGCGCTACATTAATTCCTCTTATTATACTTGTGTTTCTTGCCTCTCATTATTATAATAAAGACGAGCACGCTTCAAAGGAGCTACCTGCGATATTAAGTGTAGGCAGGGTGTCAACATGGATTAAACGGGTACAGGATTTTATGTATGCTGGCAAGGAAGATGCGTCCTACCAGGTGCAACAGGCTAAAATTGCAATAGCTAAGGGAGGATTGTTGGGCAAAGGGCCGGGCAAAAGCGAGCAGCGGAATTTTTTACCCCATCCTTACAGTGATTTTATTTACGCAATTATTATTGAGGAATATGGGCTGGCGGGGGGTGCAGTTATTATGCTGATTTATGTATTTTTTTTATTTCGAAGTATTAGAATTTTTCAAAGATGCCCGTATGCATTTGGCGCTTTCATGGCGGTGGCTTTAAGCTTTACCCTGGTGATACAGGCAATGGTAAACATGGCGGTGAATGTTAACCTGTTTCCTACAACCGGTGTTACGTTACCCCTCGTTAGTATGGGGGGCAGTAGTCTCTGGTTTACCTGCTTTTCAATTGGTATTATTTTAAGCGTTGCCCGGAATGTTGAGCAAATGGAAGGTAAAGCCACGGCGCAACTGGTTGAACAAACGGAACAGGGAGATATGAAAGATGAACCACAGGAGGAAAATGATAAGTAATGAAAATATAATCGATAGCGTAAAAGATGTGGCTCCTGGAAAAGAGGAAAACACGAGGATAATTATTGCGGGAGGAGGCACAGGGGGGCATATTTTTCCTGCATTGGCAATAGCGGCAGCTTTAAAAATAATGCGGCCTGGTATTGAAATCTTGTTTGTGGGGGCCAAAGGGAAAATGGAAATGGACAAAATTCCTGAGGAAGGATATAAAATTATTGGCCTAACGATAGCGGGCTATAACAGAAGTTCTTTGATACGAAATATTGCTTTACCACTTAAGCTGGTTCAAAGTTTTTTCCAGGTAACGGGAATATTAAAAAGGTTCCGCCCACATGCAGCAATAGGAGTTGGCGGATATTCAAGCTTTCCTGTTTTGAGGTTATCTCAAACCCGCAGAATTCCTACGTTTATACACGAAAGCAATTCTTTACCGGGTAAAAGCAACATCATGTTGGGTAAGCGGGCGACAAAAATTTTCGTGGCTGCTGATGGAATGGAAAAATATTTTCCTGCAAATAAAATTAGCATAACGGGTAACCCTGTTCGCAATGTTTTTTCTGAAAAAATTCCAAAGCACGAGGCGCTCACTTTCTTTGGTCTGAAACCAGGAATTAAAACTGTTTTTGTGATGGGAGGAAGCCTTGGTGCCAGGAGCATTAATGAAGTGATTGATAAAAATATTGATGTTTTTAAAAGAAATAACCTGCAGCTTATCTGGCAAACTGGAAAATCGTATGCGGGGGAAGCAGCGAAAGCCGAAGAAGAAAAAAGTAACATGTGGACTAATGCATTTATAACGCATATGGAGTATGCTTATGCAGCAGCAGATGTTGTAGTGGCAAGGGCCGGGGCAATGACGATTGCGGAATTGTGCGTAGTAGGCAGGGCAGCAGTATTTGTGCCTTATCCGTTTGCATCTGAAGATCACCAGGCGGAAAATGCATTGGCATTGGTGAGAAAGAATGCCGCAATTATGGTACGGGATGCGGATGTGAAATTACACCTGGTGGATACAGTTCTTTACCTATTAAAGAATGAAAAAAAAATTCAGGAACTGGAAATGAATATATCAAAAATGGGTAACACGCTTGCCGATGAAACAATCGCAGGAGAAATTTTAAAAACTATAAATAAATAACTATAAAAAATATTATTATACCACATAAAAAATTTTAGCCTTTCATTTTGAAGGAAGGATTTTACATTGAAAGATTATACAACTATATCACGAATTTATTTTATTGGAATTGGCGGCATTGGAATGAGCGCTCTCGCCAAATATTACATCAGTAAAAATGCTGCCGTAAGCGGCTATGATAAGACTGTTACTTCATTAACCAAACAAATGGAAAGCGAAGGAATACATATTCATTACGAAGATGATGTGGATTTACTTGATAAAAATGCGCAACTGGTTGTTTATACTCCGGCTGTTCCCAAAGATCATAAAGAGCTCAATTACTATTTGCATAATAATTATGAAGTAATAAAGCGCAGCGCACTGCTTGGAGAAATTACCAAATCATCTTTCAGTATTTGCATTGGTGGTACTCATGGCAAAACCACCATCAGTACCATGGTTGCTCACATTTTACGTGATTCTGGATTAGGATGTAATGCTTTTCTTGGGGGAATATCGGTTAATTACAATACTAATTTCTGGAGCAGTCATAATAACGTATCTGTCGCAGAAGCTGATGAGTACGATCGCAGCTTTCTGCAATTATCTCCTGACGTAGCCTTAATTTCTGCAATGGATGCCGATCATCTTGATATCTATGGAACCAAAGAAAATATGGAAGATTCATTTGTTGAATTTTCAAAGAGATTAAAACCCGGGGGTGTTTTATTAACAAGATACGGATTGACGCACAATAAATTTGCTGCGGATAGACATATACGTTACAGCCTGCAAAATGATATGGCTGAAGCCTATGGTGCTAATATAACCATGCATCATGGTAGCTATGAATTTGATTTGGTAACCAAAGACTGGATGCTCGATAAAATAACCCTGAACATGGGCGGCATGCATAATGTTGAAAATGCCATCGCTGCAATTGTAATTGCGTATCAGTTAAACATCGATCCGGAAAAAATAAAAAAGGCGGTAAAAAACTTTTGCGGTGTTAAGAGGAGATTTGAATATATCATTGCTCTGCCACAAGTTTCAGATAAAGGATTTAAGCAGAATAATGAGGGCAGTAATGTAATTTTTATTGACGATTATGCTCATCATCCGCAGGAACTAAATGCCTTAATTACCGGGGCAAAAAGCTTATTCAGCAACAGGAAATGCACCATTATTTTTCAGCCCCATTTGTTTTCAAGAACAAAAGATTTTGTAAAGGAATTTGCTGAAAGCCTTGACCAGGCTGATGAGGTTTTGCTTCTGCCTGTTTACCCGGCAAGAGAATTACCAATGGAAGGAGTATCAGCACACTTAATTCTCGATGAGATGAAAAATAAAAATTCAAGAATTGTTACAAAAGAAGAATTACTCAAATACATCCGGGAACGATTTGCAAAATCCGCCGATCACGATGTCGATGAATTATTGATAACAGCCGGGGCAGGGGATATCGATCAGCTTGTCGAACCTATTAAAAAAATATTATTGAATTAGATTTTAAATATGTTATCAATCAACAAATATGCCTTTAAAAGAATTCTTGTTGCAATGGCGTGGATAATACTTTGCTCGGGGATAATTGTGTTATTGATAGCCGCTATCACGAAGAGGAATAATGAGCGTTGTTCTAAAATTGAGATAACAATTTCAGGCGTTCAAAATAATTTTTTTGTCGGAAAGAAAGAAGTGCTTGATATTTTAAAAAAAGCAAATGGGGGCAGGGTTGAAACCAAACCCTTACATTCAATAGACCTGGCCTCAATTGAAAAAGTGTTACAGGAAACTGTATGGATAAAAAAAGCAGAACTGTTCTTTGATAATAATAATGTGCTTGTGGTTAAAATAAGGGAGCGAGAGCCAATTGCAAGAATTTTTACATCTTCAGGGCAATCGTTTTACCTGGATAGTTCACTGGTGAGGCTTCCTTTGAGCGATAAATTTTCTGCAAGGCTGCCGGTGTTTACCAATTTCCCGAGTGATGCAAAAGTGTTGTCAGGGAAAGATAGTAATCTCTTAAAAGAGATCAGGACGGTGAGTGGCTTTATTGGAACGAATCCTTTTTGGATGGCACAAATTGATCAAATTGATATTTCTCCCGGCCGGGCTTTTGACCTGGTTCCTAAGTTAGGGACGCAAGTTATACATTTTGGGAGTGCTGAAAATTACCAGGAAAAGTTTAATAACCTGTTGTGCTTTTACAAGCAGGTTTTATCTAAAAAAGGATGGAACCAATATTCAGCACTTAGCGTGGAATTTAAAGGGCAGGTAGTTGGAGTTAAAAGAGGTGCTGAAGAAATTAAAATGGATTCTTTGCGATCTGTCCAGGTCATGAAGGCCATTATTGCAGAGGCGCAAAAGCATGCGGCAAATGATTTTACAAACATCCAACTGGAACAGCAGGAGGATAATAACAACTCTGTTAATTCATCAAAAGAAACTGAAATTATCCCCGAAGAAGATGTAAAACACAATACGAATGAAAATAGCAAAACGAGTGGTTCTTTAACCCCTATTCATGTTCCTGAAAAACCAATTTCTGATTACCAGGCCCCTAAAAGAAATCCATCGATCAGTAACCCATCATCCAATGAAAAACCAAATGCCAGCCCTGCAAAGAAAAAGGAAGCCAAACCACAGGGCTTATCGCCGGAAGTAAAAGTTAAAGAAAAACCGAAGGCAGTAATGCCATCCAAAAGTGATTATTAGAAAATTTGAAATTATTAGAAAAAATAAAAATTAAAATAAAAAACAAAATAGTACCAACAATAGCTTTCTAAAAGCTAGTAAAAACCAACAATATGAACAGCGAACAACCCATTATCGTAGGCCTTGACATTGGCACCACAAAAATCGCGGCCATTGCAGGTAGAAAAAATGAATTCGGCAAACTTGAAATTCTTGGCTTTGGCCGGGCCAACAGTAACGGTGTGCAACACGGAATGGTGTTGAACATTGATCAAACAATCAAGGCCATACAAACGGCCCTCGCAAATTGTTATGCAAGCAATCCAAACCTTCCTATTTCGGAAGTGTATGTAGGCATAGCAGGTCATCATATAAAAAGCCTTCAAACACGAGGGGACATCGTGCGGCAAAATACGGATGAAGAAATCAAGCAATCAGAAATCGATCAGCTTGTAAACGATCAGTATAAAACATACATTCCCGCAGGTGACCAGATAATTGATGTGATTCCGCAAGAGTTTACAGTTGATAATTTTCAAAACATCCCTGACCCTATTGGATACAGCGGTGTAAAAGTGGGTGCTAACTTTCACATTATTACAGGTGATAAAAATGCGATTAGAAATATCAATCGTAGTGTTGAGAAGGCCGGACTTATAACCAAAGATCTCGTGTTACAACCATTAGCTTCTGCTGCAGCGGTAATGTGTGATCATGATTTAGAGGCCGGCGTTGCTATTGTTGATATTGGTGGTGGTACTACTGACCTTGCTGTTTTTTATGAAGGTATATTAAAACATACCGCGGTAATTCCTTTTGGTGGTGAAAATATTACCAATGATATAAAGACAGGACTCGGTGTTTTAAAAACACAGGCAGAGCAAATGAAAGTTCAGTTTGGAAGCGCCCTTTCTGATGAAGCAAAATCAAATGCCTTCATAACTATACCAGGCTTGCGTGGTATGGCACCAAAAGAAATAAGTGTAAAAAACCTTGCGGGGATTATCCAGGCACGCATGAGCGAAATAATGGATTTTGTTTCCTATCATTTGAAGCAGGTAGGGCTTGATAACCGGATGCTTAATGGTGGCGTAATTCTTACAGGTGGGGGCTCACAACTAAAACATCTTATCCAGTTAACCGAATATGTTACCGGGTTGAATGCACGTATTGGTTACCCTAATGAACATCTGGCAGCCGGGCATATTGAAGAACTGGCCAAGCCAATGTATTCAACCTGTCTCGGTTTAATATTAAAAGGATATAACGATTATGAAAACAAACGGAAACAGTTTGAATTGCAATATGCAAAAGTGAATATTCCCGCAGGTTTACAACTGACGGGGGTAGACGAGGTTGAAGCCGACATTACCGATCATAAAAATATTGTAGTTAAACCGCGTAAAACTTTAAAAGCCTTTATGGACTCCTTTAAAAACGGGCTGATTGAAATGTTTAAAGAGGAAGGAGATTCAGAACTATAGCCCCCTATCCCGCAAAGGAGGGAACAAATACCGAAAAAATGTGATTTGAACTATCTAAAAACTTATAATAATTACTAATCCTGCCAAGTCTTTTCTTTCTCCTTCGGAGAAGGGTTGGGATGAGGTCTTTAAATTTAACACATGATACATTTTGATTTGCCCAAAGAACAGTCGTCAATCCTGAAAGTAATAGGTGTAGGCGGCGGCGGCAGCAACGCAGTTAACCACATGTTTAGCCAGAATATTGAAGGCGTAAATTTTATAATCTGCAATACAGATGCACAGGCAATTGCTACGAGCATGGTTCCTAATAAAGTGCAGTTAGGGCCACATCTTACACAAGGTCTCGGGGCAGGAGCCAATCCTGAAATAGGCCGTGAGGCTACCGAGGAAAGCCTCGAAGAAATAAAACGAATACTCGAGGTGAATACAAAAATGGCTTTTATTACCGCTGGTATGGGCGGCGGAACCGGAACCGGTGGTGCGCCTATTATTGCAAAAATCTGTAAAGACCTCGGCATACTAACGGTTGGTATTGTTACAACACCTTTTGCCTATGAAGGTAAAAAAAGAATAGCCCAGGCTGAAGAAGGGATAAGCAAGTTAAAGGATCATGTAGATACGCTGCTTGTTATAAGCAACGATAAAATGCGCCACCAGTTCGGTAACCTTACTATGAAGGCGGCTTTCAGCAAAGCAGATAATGTATTAGCTACCGCTGCAAAATGTATTACCGATGTGATAAACAGTACCGGGCAGATAAATGTTGACTTTGCAGATGTATGTACCGTAATGAGAAGCGGGGGCGTGGCTATTCTCGGAAGTGCTTCGTGTGAAGGCGACAACAGGGCACAGAAAGCTATTGAGCGTGCATTGAATTCTCCATTGCTAAACGATAACGACATCAGGGGTGCAAAATGGATCCTGATAAATATCAATTCTGCAGAAGGCGATAATGAATTTACAATGGATGAAGTGGAAACGATACAAAATCATTTATTGAGCCAGGCAGGTGACGATACCGATGTGATCTTAGGATTGGGATATGATAATTCTCTTGAGAATAAAATTGGGATAACCCTTATAGCAACAGGATTTGAACATAAAGATCCATTTGATAAAAAAGAGCCGCCTGTTGCCGATAAAAAAGACGATGAAAAAATTGTGCTGGTATTGCAAAACCCTGAAGACGAAAAAAAGAAATACCATCAGCCGGTTTTTGTATTCGAGGATAAAAAAGAAGAAATTATTTCGAATAAAGAAATTTACGAAGAAGAAAATATCATTGAGCAAAAAGGATTTAAGTCGATTAAGGAAGAAGATGTTTATGCATCGATACCAAAAGAAGAAGACAAATTGATGTCACCCAAAATCGTAGAAATACGTGAATCAATAGACGTAGAATTACCGAAGCCAGAAGAGAAAAATACTGTTGATAAATCACCGGAAACGGTTATTCATTTCACGTTATCTTCGGAACCTGATCCAGTAACTGCTGAACAAAATCAAAACACGTCTGCAAAGACTACCCCCTCGGAATCTGTTCAATCAAACAAAAAGAATAAAAATGCTAGCACCGCCCAAACGTCAGGCGGTTATTTGGCGAAGCCTGTGCAAATTTATGCAGAGGATGCGCCAACAAAAGGATCCAAATCTGAAGAGGAGCCAATAACCCCATTGCAAAGTATACAACAGGAAGACGAACCTGTAATTGAAATGCAATTGGTGGTTAAAAATTCCCATGAAGCGGTGGAGGAAACGGAGAAACCGAAAGTACACCAAACGATGCCCATCATGATGTCAGATGTTGAGGAACCGCCGATGGTGGACGAAACAGATGAACTAAAGCGCCGGGCTATGGAGCGCATTGCGAAATTGAGAAATTTATCTTTCAACGTTAACGCTGCGGATCCTAACAATGAGTTTGAGTCGGTTCCTGCTTACCTCCGCCGCAATATGGAACTGCACAATTCTATTGCCGATGTAGAATCTTTTTACAGCAACTACACTGTAAAATCCGACGAAAATAATAAAGCAGAAATAAGCACTATTAATACATTTTTGGAAGGAAAAAAACCAGATTAAGTTCGTTGTTGTGTGTACTATTTTGTATTTGCCCCGGAGACTTTGTAAGCCGGGGTTTTTTGTTGTGCATTATTTGTAAATTAGAAGGCTATTAAATTGTTGTTATGAAAAAATATTCCTGATCCTGAAAATAATAAAATTGAACTTTGTTATCCTGTAGATACGGAATTTGAAAAAAATAGCTTCAGCTATTACAAAATAAAAATGATGTCAACATTTCTAAAATTTTTTTTCCTTCTTGCGATATGTTTTTCTTTTTCATGCAAACACAAAACTTATATAAAGCCAACCATAAAAATAGAAACCAATTTTGGTGATATCATCGTTGAACTGTATCCGGATAAAGCACCGAAAACGGTTGCTGCCTTT
>JBBSPK010000032.1:0-22522 GCA_038258875.1 Chitinophagales bacterium | reverse complement strand
TCGGACTTTTGGATATGCAATGGAAAAAGATATTTTCTTCAAGGTATATATTCCATTATTTTTTATGGCTGTTGTTGACGTCATCTCTTGCCCTGGATTCCCGGTGGCTTTTTCTTCTTGATAAACGTTTTTTTTTATTTTATGTAGTTACTAAAACTATTTTTTGGGCGGCGGTTGTTTATTTAAACATACTTTGGCTTTACCCGGCTTTTTATAAACGCAGGAAATACTTTACCTATGCAGGCTTCATTTTTATTATAGCTATAGCAGCGGGAATAATAAGTTTACAGGTAGAAGAATATTTAACGCCCCGGAATATTTTGGGCAACACTACAGAACATTTTCTTTTCTTTCTTTCGCAATTGATAACGGGGTTACAATACATTTTCTTTTCATTCTTATTGAAAATTACGGTTGATTATTATGTACAAAAAGAAACATTGAAAAAGATTGAGTTGGAAAAAACAACTGCAGAATTAAATTTTTTGAAAGCACAGGTAAATCCACATTTTCTTTTTAATACTCTGAACAATATTTATGCGCTAATTATTGAGAAATCGGAGAACAGCGGCGAAGCCGTTTTAAGGCTGGCAGATATAATGAAATATATTCTTGCGGAAGGAAAAGAAGACAAAGTAATGTTGCAAAAGGAAATTCAACTTTTGTATAATTATACAGAATTGGAAAGACTAAGAAAACCGTACTCCGAAATAAGACTGGGTATTTATGGAAACACTGAAAAATTACATATCACTCCCCTACTCCTTCTTCCCCTTGTTGAAAACTCATTCAAGTATGGCTTAAATTCAGTTGCCAAAAATGGCTTTGTAAGAATCGATATAAAAGCAGCAGGTAAAAATTTATTAATGCATATTGAAAATAATATACCCCCTGTTCATGATACTAATGCGAATGAATCGTTGGGTATGGGTATTGATAGTGTAAAGCAACGGCTTGAAAGGTTGTATAAGAATAAATATCACCTGGAAATTAAAGAAACTGAATTTGAATTTATTGTGGATCTGCAGATTGAATTAATATGAAGTATTCATGCATTATTGTGGATGATGAGCCGCTGGCCCATAAGGTTTTGCTAAGCTATATTCGCCAAACAGAGAACTTGGGTATTGCAAAACAATGCTTTACTGCGTCTGATGCCCGGTTGTGGCTCTCTGCAAACGATGTTGATATTTTATTTTTAGATATTGAAATGCCTGAAGAGTCAGGCATACATTTGTTGAAATCATTGGCGCACAAACCTGTCACCATTTTTACAACCGCATTTTTGAATTATTCTTTGGAAGGGTTTGAACTTGGGGTAATGGACTACCTGGTCAAGCCAATCCGGTATGAACGTTTTAAGACAGCAGTAAACAGGGCAATGGAATTTGTCTCCCTTGTTAACCTTAAGTCAGGAGTAGACGACACTACGGGTAATCAAGAGACTCTATTAGTAAAAACGGGTGTACGGAAAAAGCTGGTTAAAAAAAATGATATCACGCACACACAGGCTATGAAAGATTATGTAATTATTTATACCGACCCTGAAAAATATGTAGTCAGATGCACCATGAAAGAAATGGAAGATTTACTGGGAAGGGAAAACTTTCTGAGGGTTCACAGATCATTTATTATCTCAAAAAATAAAATAAGATTCTTTACCGCTAATAAAATTGAGTTTGGCAATTATGAGATACCTGTAGGCAGAAAATATAAAGTGCAATTGTTGACTCTTTTGAAATATTGAACTTGCAATTCATGATATATGATTGCGAAATTTTTTAATAAAATGAAAAAAAATAAGCGGGAGGTCAACTTTCAAAAAGGGTTAATCATTTTGCCTTTGGTTTTCCACTAAAAACAAAATTTTCCGGGGAAAAATTCGTTATTACCAAAATTTATTTGCACTTTCAGCTCTTATATACTTCGAATTACCAAACTAACTTTTCCGCGATGAGAATATCGATCCTCTCAGTTGTGCTATTATTGCACTCACTAACCATTTATGCTCAAAAAGAATTGCCTGCTTTCGGTAAAATTGACAAGGCGGACCTTTTGCTTACAGAATGCGAATTTGACAAAGACGCTGTAGCCTATAAGCTGCTGGATTACGGAGATGTTCACTATGTGAGGGGTAACAATATATTTAATATCGAAACAAAACGAAGAGTTCGTATTAAGATCTTAAAAGATAAAGGCCTTGACCTCGCAAATATTAAGATAAAGTTTTACAGTAAATCAAACTATGAAAACGTCAACGATATTTCGGGTGTAACCTATAACCTGGATAATGCCGGCAATATAATTACCTCAAAACTGGAAAAAAATTCAATCTATGTTAAGAAAATTGACAACCAGGTATCAGAAGTGGCCTTTACCCTACCCGAAGTTAAGATTGGAAGCGTGATTGAATACAAGTTTACGGATTCGAAATCATCTTATGCTCATATTGCCGATTGGTATTTGCAGGATGATATACCTACCCGCGTTAGTATGTACCGTATACTGGTTCCTGAAATTTTTAAGTTTACCAGCCAGGTAATGGCCTACCAGAAAGTTGAGCAAAAAAACGAAAATTTTCGTGAAACCCTGGCTATTAGCGGACGTACACTTAATTATAATTCCAATGAAAAAACCTACACACTTAAAAATATTCCAGCGTTAAGAGATGAGCCTTTTATGAGTGCTGCAAAAGATTATTTACAAAGAATTGTATTCCAGCTTTCGCAAATTGACTATGGAGATGGCGTTATAGAGGAGGTGAGATCTACCTGGCCAAAACTTACAGAGAGCTTACTTGACGATGAAGATTTTGGGCGCCAGTTAAGAAAAAACATTCCTCATACAGCATCGCTTGATGAGGCATTAAAATCGGAAAAGGATAAATATAAAAAAATGGTTTTAATTCATGATTTTGTAAGACGAAACATGAACTGGAACGGAGCTGAAGGTATTTACACTGAGAATGGAATTAAAGCTGCCTGGGATAAGAAAACAGGCAGTAACAGCGAAATTAATCTCATACTTATTAATCTTCTAAAAGATGCAGGGCTCGAAACCTATCCATTATTGGTGAGCACAAGAGACAATGGAGCCGTAAATACTTTTTATCCTTTTTTACGCCAGTTTAATAATACATTGGCATGCGTGGTCATTGGCGATAAAAAATATGTATTGAATGGCGCTGATAAATATAACCCGGCCTGGTTAATACCCTATGATGTAATCAACAATGATGCGTTCATTGTAGATACTCAAAAAGGTGGATGGATTTACCTGGATGATGATAAAGACATTTACCAGAATATTGTTTCAATTTATTCTGAAGTCACGGGGGATGGAATGATGACCGGTGATGCCAACATATCAAGTTCAGGCTATTGTAAAAATCCCAGGGTAAAAAAATGGAAAGAAGATAAAACCGCATTTAAAGATGATTTCTCGAAGGCCTTTACGGGGATAAAGATTGAAAATATAGAGGTTACAAATGAGGATGTGGACACAATGCCTTTGGAACAAAAAGTAAAATTTTCACTGCC
Organism: Chitinophagales bacterium; assembly: GCA_038258875.1. GTDB lineage: Bacteria > Bacteroidota > Bacteroidia > Chitinophagales > Chitinophagaceae > Ginsengibacter. Next base: position 18,983 of record JBBSPK010000032.1, on the reverse strand, counting down.
CTTAAGCTCATCGGGCGACTATAAATATTTCTCGGTTAATTTGTTTCAGGGCCTCGAAAAAAATCCTTTTATAGCCGATGAACGTCAAACTGATATTGATTTTGGCTATAACCAGGCATACATACTGGTTGGAAAAATTTATATACCCGACGATTATGAATTCGAAGAACTTCCTAAAAATATTAGAATGATAATGCCCGATACAAGCATTATTTTGCAACGTATGATGCAGGTCGCCGATAATTCTGTTGACCTACGCGTAACAGTAAATTTTAAAAAGCCTTTCTACCCGGCAACGATGTATCCCGAATTCCAGGAATTTTACAAAAAGCTTTATGCAGCATTAAATGAGCAGGTGGTAATTAAAAAGAAAAAAGCGAATCCTTAATGAAAAAAATTGCTATTACCTCATTGGTTTACCTGCTAAATTTTTCAGGCTTATGCCAGGTAAATGTTTTAGACGCATCAACCATTCCCGAGGCTTTAAGAAAAAATGCACACAGCATTAAAAGAGAAGAGAAAATAAACTTTGACGTAAAAGATATTGACGCAGCAAAACTTACAGTTCACCAGGTTTATACCGTGTTTGATACAGAAGGAGAAAATGCACTGTTCTTCTATGAATACTCAAGCGCATTTCGTAAACTCGAAGATGCAGAAATAAAAGTATATGATGCACATGGTAAGCTTGTTAATAAATATAAAAAGAAAGAGATGCGTGCGGAGGCCATGGGTGAAGGATTGGTAGAGGATGGAATGATTTACTATTTCAGGGTTGCAGCGCCTGTATTTCCCGTTACCGTGCAATACGATTATGAAGTAAAATATAAAGGCACGCTCAATTATCCTGCCTATCAAATTGCGTTGCCTGAACAATCTGTTGAATCCTCAGGTTACACTGCAAGCGTCCCCACAGATATCGACTTAAGATTTAAGGCAAAGAATACCGATATAAAACCAGAGGTTACTATAAACGGGAAAAATAAAACTTACAAATGGGAAGTAAAAAACCATGAAGCCATTGCATGGGAAGAAGGTGCTTCTACCGGTGGAAGCGCATACCCGCAGGTAATGATTGCCCCTAATAAATTTTCAATGGATGGCAATGAAGGTGATTTAACCAGCTGGAAAAATTTCGGCATGTGGCTTTCAAATCTTTATAAGGGCACCGTTGATCTTTCGGATGAAACAAAAACTAAGCTGAAAAAAATGGTGGAAGACGCAGCAAATGACCAGGAAAAAATAAAAATAATCTATACTTATCTTCAAAAGAATTTCAGGTATGTTAGTATCCAACTGGGCATAGGCGGATATAAACCTTTTGCCGCATCTTTTGTTGACAAAAAGAAATATGGTGATTGCAAAGCACTCAGTAACTATACACATGCATGCTTAAACGCAATTGACATTGAAAGTTATCCCGCAATAATAAATGCCGAATACAACAGTGAGTCAGTTGATCCTGGATTTCCGGAGAATGGCTTTAACCATGTGATTCTTTGCATTCCGGGCCCACGCGATACTACCTGGCTTGAATGTACCAGCAATACAACTGATGTCGGGATTCTTGGAAACTTTACAGAAAACCGTAACGCATTGCTTGTAACTCCTAATGGCGGAGTATTGGTTTCCACGCCAAAGAGCACACCATCAGAAAACAAATTCATACTTACTACCAAAGTTAAACTTAATGAGGATGCGTCAGGTGAAACCGAGAGCGGGTTAAAAGTTTCCGGGGAATATAAGCAGGAACTGATTCACCATGTAATGAATGAAAAAAGAGATGAACAAAAAAAATATCTTGTAAGCTATTTAGGATTTATTCAGCCGGATGATTTTTTATTAACAACTAGCCGCGGAGATGATTTGGCTGAGGCATCTATTAATTTGTCAATCGATAAAATTCCTGATTTTACCGCCGGAAGTAAAATGTTTTTGAATCCGAGAGTTTATAAAATCTGGAATGTAAAACTTCCCAAAGATGAAAAACGTACCAGGAATTTTTATTTTACATGCCCTTTCATAAAAATTGATACAACCGTTTACGAACTTCCGGAAAATTACACCGTTGAAAATTTGCCAAAAGCAAGAGATACTAAATTTGAATACGGTTCATTTAAAACAAGTTATACTTATGATGATAAGGCCAATACAGTTACGAGTATTGCGGAACTAAAACTTACCCAAAATATAATTAGCGCAGATAAATATGCCCTCACGTATAAATTTTTTAGTAATGTAATTGAAGAATATACGGAGAAGATAATTATTAAGAAAAGGTAATTACATAATCAATTTCAAACTACCATTCATTAATCACTTTTTTACTTTTAGAAAACCGTGTCGCATTAATTGCAGTGCCTAACAGGCCTCCAAAGCCAATGCGAAAGGTGTACACAGGCTTAAAGCCGTTCTGAAATCCTCCTACAAAATCAACTCTGAATATCTTAAAAATATTTTCAAGGCCAACAAAAGCTTCAGCATATTTAGTACCAGGATTTATGTACAATGCATTTGTTCCATCAACAAGATTCCAGTTAAGCTTTTTAAATAATGGAATTTTATTAGTAAGCAATCCATTAAAATGATGTTCAAAATGCAGCTCTGCAGAAAATGATGAGGAATTGCTAAACCCATAATACGGAGCTAACTGGAAAGTCTGCACATACTCCTTTGCAACGTGAGAAGTATTCCCGTAAAAGTGCTGGTAATCCTGGATAAATACTGAATTCTTATTTAGAAAACCGCCAAGCTTTAATTTATATTTCATAAGTCCCGCGAGTTTTAAGTTGACATCATCATCAATCGTGAATGACCATTTATCAAAGTCAACATCGCTTCCCAAAATATTTTTTAGTCCTTTTGTATAATCAAGTGTAAAGGTTGGATATTTTGAACCGACCGCCATTTTAGAATGAGGGAACTGGATATATTTTTGACCCGGTTTTATACTAAAGGCAGCATGCAATAATACTGCCTGGTGAGGCTGAAATTGCGATGATAAAATTTCAACCGGGTAATTAGGTGTAAACCTGCTTTTATATTTATTATTGAATATAAAATCGGTTGTATTTTCAAGAGGATTTCTGTCCTCGTATTCTCCTTCAATTAAAAACCCGGCGCCACTTTCAAACTTTTTGGAAAAACCGGCTTTACCAAAATAGTTTTCATAAATCTTCATTTCGTTGCGCCCATATAGTAATGTATTGATGGTGTTACCCAAGCCTCCCAATCCACTTTCTTTAAAGAACTGGCTCACACGTTTACCACCCGCAATAAAAAACGATTGCCTTTTAAATTTTTTATCAATATCAAAATCTTTGCTGCTGAAATTAAACCCGGCCCACGCATTAAAATGATTATTATTAAATCCATAACGCAAATCGGTGATGAAGCTTACTTTAGTATTCCAGCTTTTTACAAATTTTGAAATCGTAAAAGATGGATTGAATGCTACACCCTCGACTGTATTATATTGCAAAACTTTCAATAGGGGATCCAGTTCAAATTGGTATTGATTTGTTTTGCTATAGTGTGTCCTGTCAATCCCCGTCCAGAATACTTGCGGGAATTTTAATTTCCCCTGTTTCCTTTTAAGCGAATCGATATTTTCAAATGAAGAATCTTTATTTATTTCATAAATACTGTCTTTAACCTGGTAATCTTTCAGTTCTTCAGGCTCGAGTGGCACCGGTCTTATACTGTCCCAATAGGCTTTGGCTTTCGTATTTACCGATGTATCATATTTAATAATTATCCGGTCAAAATATTTTTTTGAAAAACCAGGCTTGAGGTTATATTTTGAATAGACGTTTACAAAATCTCCCACAGCATCTATTCCAAGCTGGTTGAAGTTGAAATGCAATACCTGGTTTTTGATTCGCCACACATCATTTGATACCGGAACATGTATTTGTGAAATTTCAATAGAATCTAAAACTTCAAGCTGCGATTTTTTTGTAAGAAAAAGATCGCAGCTATAAATACGCCAGTCACCTTCGCTAATGTTTATTATTCCCGAAAATAGTGGCTCGTAGTCTCTCTTCGGTATTACCTTTATTGTACTGATTTCCTTTCCATCTTCAAAAAAGCTGCCCATGAATTTGTACCGGTAATAGTTTAAAGCGCCATCGGCTATAGGCGAAACAAAACCGCGTGGATTAAGTTGTGAGGCAAACATGTTTACGTTGTTCTGATAAAAACTAATGATGGCCGGAAAATTAAATCCAAAACCATTGCTCCCGCTCTCACGCCCTGAAATAACTTCGAGCTTTACTTTATCAGGTTGCTGCATGGAAATTTTTGTAACAGACTCCGACAGATAAATAATTCCTTTGCCCGAAGAATCAAGCCTCATATTATTCCGATCTTCTTCTGGTATTTTTTGCCCCAGTATTTTTTGTGGAAGGCTCCTTAACTTAATAATTCCTTTTATATAAATTTCAGCCTGGAAAGCTTTCACTTCTTTCTCATAAAAGGATCGTTTTCTTATTGCCTGTCTTATAATTTCATATGCAGGATCTTCGTCCCCCTCTTTAATAATAATTTCTTTCAATACAAGTTTTTGTAAGGCAAGGCGAAAATCAACCGTTTCATTATTTGAGTTGAGTGTTATTGATTTCTCTTGTATTGTATAACCCACATGCCTGCAGACTAACGTATAATTTCCCGGGGATAACGCAATGCTGAAATTTCCGTGAGCATTGGCAGTAACGCCCTGCTGTGTACCTTTAATAAGCACCGAGGCAAATGGCAAAACCTTCCCTTCATCATCATAGACTGTTCCTTCAATTCTTTGGGCAGGTAGGGTAAGAGCCGAAATAATGAACGAGGCAAGCAGCAGCATTTTTTGCATAAACGAATGTAGCTTCTAAAAAGTTATAAGGATGTGAAATACGAAATTTATTTGTTCAGATTTTTTGAACCGCCTACTTTTCTACAAACGCAGAATGGCGTATATAGCTTGCCGTGAGAGCAGCAAAACCTGCTACCATGGCGCCTATAAGTGCTGAAGATAAAATAAGTAAAAATGGATTATCGGTTTTAAAAATTAAAAGCGAAACACGGTGGGCAAGTATGTCATTATTATTGGTGCTAATCCAGAAACACAAAATTCCCCACAATAAGAATAATGCAATAAATCCTGTAACAAAAGAAACCAATGGCGTTTGCGGAATAAGAGCCGCAACCAAGAATGCGACAAGCGCAATACTCCACCACGGGAAAAATAAACATGCGCAAAAGCTAAGCAGCATTGTGAGAATAATGGAGATTGTAAATTTCATTTTTAATTTATTACACGAATTAAGTTAATGCACGAATTATAAATTATTAATTATTATTCAAAAAAGCTATTCCAGGCACGGAACTTATCAACCAGTTTCAGATTAATAGTTCAAAAGTGCTCACCCTTGAACTTTCAACCTTCAACCCTCAACCCTCAACCCTCAACCTTCAACCTTCAGGCTTTCAACCATTTCCCTTAAAACTCATTTTCCATTTCACTCGTTTATCATTTGCTTCAGAAGCCTTCATCATCCATAGCGTAAAATAATCTCCCTGCACCCAGGTATCTATAAAGTCATCATAATATTGGCTGCCGGGGTTACCGCTTTGTCCGCCAGGATATACGCCGTAGGCTTCAGTTTCAGGGGCCAACGAAACAATCATTCTCCAGCTTGGGCCATGCTGGGTATTGGTTGCGTTTATTGTATTCGTTCCTCCTCCAATTGGCAAATGTAACCGGCTAAAAGCATCAAGCCTGGCAAGGTGTAATACTTTTGTATCTTTATATTTGCTCCACTCAAGACGTCCTTCAGCTTCCGCATTTCTTGCAACAAAAACCGCCGCCTTAAACGCCGCGGTTACATCATCGCCGAGTGTTTCTTTTTGAGGTGTATTTATATCGTCAAGAAATTTGAATGAAGAGTCTTTTAGAATATTATTAAGTAATGTGCTTTCATGAGGCATCATCAATTGAAGGTTTGTTCTGTCGAATTCATCATTCCATACTTTATTTTCAAGACTATCCCATGTGAGAACAAATAATGTAGTGCCTTTGGAGTTTACATCATTTCTTAAATCCCATTTTTTAAGTATTTCAAAATATTGTTTTTCATCGCTGGTTAATTTAGATACCTCCATATTCTTTAAAATCACGGGCATCGCCATCTCTGCAAAAACGTTATAGTTATCTGTTTGCAGTTTCATCATATCCTGGGGGGTTATATCAGTCATTTTGCTTAATCGTTTATTAATTTCCCATCCACGGTATGGCGGGTAGCTTCCACCAAGGTAATAAGGGTATGACGAGTCAGCAGGTAGTTGATTAGCGCTGCTCACAAAACCTCTTTCAGGATTTAAAATGTGCGGATTTTCGTCATGGGGTATCATGCCTTGCCAGAAGTAAGTACTGTCTGTGCCTGGCATAATAAAATCACCCTGGCGTTTCCATTTCGCAGGAAACTCCCCCTGGTCCCAAATTGCTATGTCTCCATTTTTACAGGCAAAAACACAATTTTGACCGGGAGTGTGTAGATATTTAATAGCTTCGAGATAGTCTTCATAATCTCTTGCCTTATCCAACTGGGTAAACATCTTTAATTCGTTGCTGGGGTCGTGTGCTTTCCATCTTACCGCATAATATTTTTTATTAGTTGATTTTCCACCATTAAAACTGGTATCATACATAACGGGGCCAATGTTAGTATAGGCAACGGTATCCAGGTATGCCGGTTCATCTTTAATTTTGATTTGTTCAATTCTAAAATTTGTTTTTTGCCAGACACTGTCAAACCAATATTCTTTACGGCTGGCATCACGAAATTTTATTTCATAATAATCTCTAACGTCACGCATTGCATTTGTAAAACCAAAAGCACAATTATCATTAAACCCGATAACAATGGCAGGAGCACCTGGAAAAGAGGCTCCATAAGCGTTGTATGTTGGTGTTGAAATCTGCATCTCATACCATAGGGAAGGAAGATTTAGCCCGAGATGAGGATCGTTACATAGAATTGGATAACCGCTTGAGGTTTTTCTTCCACTTACCGCCCAGTTATTACTGCCGTTATTTGGATTTGGCTTTTGCTCTTCTATTGTTGTAGAATCTTTTTTGTCAAAATAAAGCGAATCGGCTGTTGCAGGAATCTTCAATTGTATCCCTGGCTTTGAAAAAACGGTTCCCCGCGGAATTATTGGATCTAGGGAATCCATTATCACAGGATATATTTTATCAAAGTCCGCTGACGAGAAAACAGATTTAGCATTCGTGTATTCAAAATCGTTTTCAGCTCCTGCCAAATCAAGGCTCATATATTTTAAAAATAGCGCCGTTTTGAGGTTTGTCCATTTTTCAGGATAATAACCCAGTAATTTATATTCGAGCGGCACCTTGCTATCTTTGAGAGATTCAATATATGCGTTTACGCCTGCTGTATAATTATCGCATTCGGCTAGTGTGGAGGGATCTTTTTCGACTTCCTGCAATGAATTTTCAGCGGCAAAGACCATTCCGAGTCTTCGTTTATCCCTGTCAAATTCAATCGCTTTCTTACCGATAAGTTCGCTTAATCTTCCCGCTGCCGCGTAGGTTTGAAACTCCATTTGCCATAGCCGGAATTTCGCATGAAGAAATCCCTGTACGAAGTATGCATCGTTCTCCTGGTCTGCAAATACGTGTGGAACCATTCGTTCATCAAAATAAACATTAACCTGTCCCTTGAGTTGCGGGAAGGAAAAGTCTTCAGAGAAATCATGGTCAACAGGTTCTGCGTTTTGCCATACACCACTTTGTGGGGCTAATAACTTTCCCAACGGAGCAGGCAGCACCAACACTGAATTAAGAATTATTATGAGCGCTGCAGTAATGATTCCAAAAATTAAAAAAGGAACAATTCGCATAAAAGGGTTTAAAGATGAAAAATACTAAAAGAATAACATACAATTTAACAATATAGCGATCTACTCTTAAGAAAGCAAACGAATAAGACTTTCTACTTCTTTCTTTGTGTTGAATGCATGAAAAACTATCCGCAATCGCTCTTTCCCTTTGGGAACAGTTGGATACAATATTGCTCTCACGTCCAAATTATTTTTTTGTAGATAAAAAGCAACTTCTTTCACTTCATCGTTGCCCGCAACGATAACTACCTGTATAGGTGAAACGCTTTTTAACGACGGATATTTTATATTACTCTTTTGAAAAATACTGATTAACATATGTAACTGTTTTCGCTCTTCTTTTAAAAAAGGAAAAACATTGTATGATTGCTTAATTGCGTTTACACTTGCCGGTGATAAAGCGGTACTGTAAATAAAAGGCCTGGCAAAATTAATAAGATATTTTTTTAATTGGATTGACCCTAACACGACAGCACCATGACAGCCGCACGCCTTACCGAAAGTATGAATCCTGGCAAAACATCTCTGTTCAATTTGCAAATGCTGTATAAGCCCCTCTCCTTTGTTACCAATAACTCCTGTGGCATGAGCTTCATCCACGATAAGATGGGCATTATATTTTTCACAGACGCCGGCAATCTCACGCAATGGCGCCATATCTCCATCCATCGAAAAAACCGATTCGGTAATTACAAAAATATTTTGCAGGGAATTGGTTACTGCAGATAATTTTTTTTCAAGGTCAATAAGATCATTATGCGAAAAGGAAAAAGAGGTTGCAAAGGACAATCTTATTCCATCGCGGATGGATGCATGGCTTAACTGATCATAAATGACAACATCTCCTTTTTGCAGTACTGAGCTTAGTAAGCCAATATTCGCATCATAACCCGAATTAAAAATCAGGCCCGCTTCAGCATTGTGAAAATCTGCTATCAATTTTTCCATCCCTTCTATAAGGGCGTAATTTCCCGAAAGCAGGCGTGAGCCTGTGCTTCCATGTTGTAATTTTTTATTTGCCGGATTTTCAAGAAGATTATTTTTTACAATACCAAGGTAATCGTTACTGCAAAAATCTATTTTGTCATCATTGATAGTAAGGGTACGTAAGGAATTTGCCGCCTGCCTTTCATTTAATTTTTTTTCGAGAAAGCTTTCATTCATTGGGCAAAAGTAATAAAAAGCTTTACCCCGCTGACGCATTCCGTATCACCAAAAGGCTAGAACCATTTTACCAGGAAAAAAAAACAATTTTAACCGCTCGCTACTTTTGTCTTATCACTTATAATTATTTTTGAAGCATGGAAGCCATAACACAGGATACAAAGAACATTTTAGGGTTGAAATTAGTTAGCGATCCGCGATGGGTTGATCTTGCATCAATTTCTTTACAGGAAATTTTAACTGATCATGCATGGTGTGAACAAAAGGCCGCTAACAGTTGCATTTCGCTAATTCAAAAATATAATGACAAAGATAAACTGGTAAATGAATTGTCGCCAATTGTTACTGAAGAGTGGGGTCACTTTCGGCAGGTGCTGGGTGAGCTAAGAAAAAGAAATTTACAACTTGGGAAGCAGCGTAAAGATGAATACGTAAACAAACTGCTTGATTTTCAAAAAAAAGGCGGCAGCCCGGAGGAACGGTTGTTAGACCAATTACTGACAATGGCTCTTATAGAAGCGAGGAGCTGTGAGCGTTTCAAGAGATTAAGCGAAGGGCTGGAAGATGCTTACATGAAAAATTTCTACCGAAAATTTATGGAAAGTGAAGCCGGACATTATACGTTATTTATCAACCTTGCCGATACTTATATCAATAAAGAAAAAGTAAGAAAGCGATGGAAAGAATGGATAGCTTATGAGACGAATGTAATGCTAAACATGGAAATGCGTGGTGATAGAATACATTAAAATCATGCAGTTCACTCCACAGTGAAATTGCTATTGATTTATAAGGCATCCCATGAAATAACTTTAAAGTTGAAGATGTAATTCTAATTCGTGTAATTCTTACAATTCGTGTAATCCGTGGCACAAAATTCGTGACATTTCTATTTAATCTTTTGAAAAATCCTGTTCCAGCGCGGTCCGGTATCATAGCTAAACCATATTAATGATGCTTTACCCACCACATGATCTTCCGGGACGAATCCCCAAAAACGACTGTCAAGCGAGTTATGCCGGTTATCGCCCATCATCCAGTAATAATTCATTTTGAAAGTGTAGGAAGTTGCAGGCTGGTCATTTATAAAATACTGACCATTCCTTTCCTCAAACTTATTGCCTTCATAAACTGAAATACTGCGTTTATAGCGAATCACATTATCGGGTGTCAGTTGTATAGTAGCTCCCTTTTTAGGTATCCACATAGGTCCATAATTATCCTCGCTCCAGTTGTAAGCAGCTACATAAGGAAACAGGTAAACACTCTCCTCCTGCGGAGAGTGGATTACAGGTTCTATACTTTTCACGGAAGGAAGAAGTTTGAGCGTTGCCATTTCACCATCGGTCATATTTACTTCATACAAGTTATTATCACGCTGAAAGACGTCATTTTTTTCATAATCCTCCGGGTAAAATTTTATGCCCATACCAATCAATTGGTCGGGATCAAGCGGTGCGCTTGTGGTAACCATATATTTAAATTCATGTTCGGGAGGAAAAGGCTGCGCAACATTGTTAATATACAACACCCTGTTCTTAATTTGAAGGGTGTCGCCTGCTATTGCCACGCAGCGTTTAATAAAGTTTTCTCTTTTATCTACAGGACGATGGATGATCATATCTCCATACTGATCCTGTACTCTTGCCCTTGCGTCTTGTTCCGAAATATGTTCGTTAATCATTCTTCTTTGAATTTCCTGGTAATAGGTAACTCTCGAACCAAAATTTACTTCATCATTAATGAGGGTATCATTTACAGGGAAATTAAAAACCACCACATCATTTCGTTTCACGGGACTTGCAAACCACCGTGTATAAGGGATATGAATCCATTCAACATATGATTTTACATTAAGACCCGGAATAGTATGATGAACAAAGGGCATGGCAATTGGCGTGTTAGGAATACGGGGGCCGTAGCTGAATTTACTTACAAATAAAAAATCATTTACCAGCAAGGTTTTTTCCATTGACGGCGTGGGTATAGTATAAGCTTCAAATACAAAGGTACGGATAAGCGTTGCTGCGACAATTGCAAATGCTGCCGCGTCTATCCATTCCCGTATGGCTCCCTTCTTGTAATTTTTTACAACAGGAATACCGGCATATCTTTCTTTATCGGAATAACCTAAGTAAGGAAAATATATAAAGGGGATAAAAACCGTTGCTGTATGTTCCAATAGTCCAAACCGCCCGAAATGTTCAACAAATTTTATACAAATCCAAATCGTAATAAACTGCCCTGCAATGGGGATTAGCTGGAGAAAAAACCATATTCGCTTAAGGCGCATTTTTTCAACCATGCACCAGGTATTGTATAAAGGAATCAGCGCCTTCCACGGCTCAATTCCCGCTTTCCTGAACATTCCATACAAACCTATGTGCCAGAGAATTACCGCAACAAGAAATAAAAGTAAACCTATACTCATTTTAATTTTTTTATAATGCGAACAAAAGTAGCGTTTTAAAATTCGACATAAAAAGCCGGTTTAAAAGTGTTATCATTAGTTTAACAAACATTTTAACGGTATTAAATCCCAAGAGGCAACGATGCATATTATTGCAGCAGTTCTTTCAATATCCCGTTAATTTTTTCAGGCCGATTCATTATCATAAAATGGCCGCCGTCCGGAATAATATAATCAGCCTTAATATTTTTTATGGGAAACATGTGGTCTCTGGCACCATGAATATGCACCAGGTTTTCGGGTATCCATTTATTTTTCCAATTAACAATCTCATGAATCGCCCAGGTAGTATATTTCTGTCCTATCGCTTTTCTATATTCCCGCACTAATTTCAATTCATCACTGTTTTCAATACCGAGATTATGATTCTGCACTGGCTCAAACACCCGATATGACTTAAGAGGAAAAAATTGATTCATCTTTGATTTTCCTGCAAGCCTCATCCACAAAGGCATTTCGTGAAATGATTTCACACTGGAAATTAGAATTATTTTAGAGACGTTAATAATCTTTGCTATCTCAATACTCATTATTCCACCAAATGATAGTCCCACAAGAATTGGGTCTTGATGTTTAATTTTTTCAGCCATTCTTTTTGCGTAGTCTTCTATACTTTCTTTTTTTTCGGGAATAATCCAGGGAATAAAATGGACGTCATTGTCTCCAAAATGCAGGTTAGAAAAAACTCTTTCATCTGCCCCAAAACCACTAATGCAATAGATGTGTTTCATGGTGGGATATCCGGTATAAGGCACGAGGTGTCAGGAATATTTATTTTTTTGGCAGCACATAATTTTCTACATCATCAGCAGTAATAGTTTTTCCTGAAAGAATTATTAAACGTTCAACAACATTTCTAAGTTCACGAATATTACCTGTCCAGTTGTGATCCTGTAAGAGATCTACCGCTTTTTTGTCAATCGCTTTTTTAGGCTGGCCATATTCTTCGGCAATATCTGCCAAAAATCTATCAACAAGTAATGGAATATCATTGAGGCGATCATTAAGAGATGGAACATGAACGATAATGACTCCAAGCCTGTGATACAGATCGAGCCTGAAATCTTTATTTTCCACTTCTTTGAGCAAATCCTTATTAGTTGCAGCAATCACACGCACGTCCACATTAATGTCTCTATCGGCTCCTACTCTCGTAATCTTACCCTCCTGCAAGGCACGCAACACTTTTGCCTGCGCATTTAAACTCATGTCTCCTATTTCATCGAGGAACAATGTGCCGCCATTGGCCTGTTCAAATTTACCAATGCGTTGTTTTACGGCCGATGTAAAACTGCCTTTTTCGTGACCAAACAATTCACTTTCTATAAGTTCGCCGGGGATAGCTGCACAATTAACTTCAACCATAGGCCCTTGCGAGCGGGCGCTTTTTTCGTGTATCCATCGTGCAACCAGTTCTTTACCAACGCCGTTTTCACCGGTTATCAAAACACGGGCTTCGGTCGGTGCAATTTTATCGATAGTATCTTTTATCTTTTTTATCGGCAATGATTCTCCAACCATTTCCTGCACTTTGCTTACTTTTCTCTTCAGCACTTTCGTTTCAGCGACAAGGCTGGTTTTATCCATGGCATTGCGAAGCGTAATCAACATCCTGTTGAGATCCGGGGGTTTTGATATATAATCATAAGCCCCTTTTTTTACGGCTTCCACGGCAGTTTCGATATTTCCATGGCCGCTTATTATAATAATCGGCGTTTCATCATTTATTTCTTTCGCTTTTTCAAGAAATTCAATACCATCTATTTTTGGCATTTTGATATCACACAAGACCAGGTCATAAGTTTTTTCTTTAAATTTTTTCAGTCCTTCTTCGCCATCTGCGGCCTCATCAATTTTGTATCCCTCATAACTAAGTATCTCCGTTAATGTTTTCCTGATGCTCTTTTCATCATCAATGATAAGTATAGAAGGCATGTTTGTTAGTAGTTTATGGATTTTGGATTTTGAAACATTCTTAATGGAATTTTCAAATGTACTGATTTATGAGTTTAGTAATTAGTTAGAAGTTATCAGTTTCTAACACCTTACACCTTAACCTTATACCTTCTACCTTATACTTCCTGCCTCACACACATACTCACCTCCTCACACTTCTGCTTCCATCATTAAATATGCTTTTATAAATCCGTCCAGTTCTCCATCCATTACCGGTCCTATATTTCCCACTTCATAATCTGTCCGGTGATCTTTTATCATTTTGTAAGGATGAAAAACATAACTGCGTATCTGGCTTCCCCACTCTATTTTTTTCTTGGTGGCATTATTAGCATTTAATTTTTCCTGCCGCTTACGCATTTCTTCCTCGTACAACCGGCTTTTGAGCATCGTCATAGCCTTTTCACGGTTTTCACCCTGGGTGCGGGCCTGTTGGCATTCTATAATAATTCCTGTTGGCTTATGGGTAAGGCGTACTGCCGTTTCAACTTTATTTACATTTTGCCCTCCGCTGCCACCGCTTCTGAAGAAAGCCCATTCCACATCTGCAGGATTCACTTTTATGTCAACCGTATCGTCAACTAACGGGTAAACATAAACGCTTGCAAAACTGGTATGTCGCCTTGCATTGCTATCAAATGGTGAAATGCGGACAAGCCTGTGAACGCCACTTTCAGCTTTTAGAAAACCATAAGCAAACGGTCCATCAAATTGAAGCGTCGCACTTTTTATACCGGCGCCATCACCTGCCTGGTAATCCAACTCTGAAACACTCCAACCCTGTTTTTCACCATACATGCGATACATCCTTAGCAACATTTCAGCCCAGTCCTGGCTTTCCGTACCACCGGCCCCGCTGTTAATTTGTAACACTGCCGGCATTTCGTCCTCCGGTTTATTGAGCGTGCTTTTGAATTCAGCCTCTTCTATTGCATTTAATGCAATCTCATTCGCTTCTTTTACTTCTTCCTCGTTAGATTCCCCATCTTTCCAAAATTCAAACAATACAGCAAAGTCATCTACTTTTGATTGCACATGGTTATACAGGTTCATCCAGAACTCGTTTAACTTAATGTCTTTTAAAACAGAAGTTGCCCGCTGGTTATCGTTCCAAAACCCGGGCGATAGTGAAAGTTGTTTATCGTTATTTATTTTCTCCTGGCGGTTCTCAACGTCAAAGAAACCTCCTCAAAACCAACATACGGTCTCTCAAATCTTTTAATTGTTCCTGTGTCATAGGGCGCAAATATAATAATATAGCAACTGACCACACGAATTTTCACAGATAATTACAAGCTTTCCAACTTCGATAAAAATTATTCATGCCTGCGCAACGTGGCACAACAAAAAAGCTACGATTTGCAAATCACTGCATATGAAAAAATAGCCCCCTTATAACAAGAGGGCTATTAAAAAATAATCCTGTCATTCCTGCGAAAGGAATGATGGCTATCCTATTTTTTACTGCAAGCGGCAGAATTGTCGCAATGCTTTACACACTTTTGTGTGCATTCTTTTTGCTTACAATTTTTGCAATCCTTACCAGGCCCCTTCGCGAAGGAACATAGTGTTATCATACTGGCTATTGCCAGGATACTTATTCTTTTCATAATTTTTTATTTAATGATAAAAGTTTTATTAACCGGTATACAATGAAAGGGCATCCGGCGGTTTCCAGGTCTTATTATGGTAAGACGAAAGGACTGAGTGTATGAAAACGCCATACTTTTTTTTCTCAATATCTGGGAGTGAAAAATCTTTCGAAAAGAAGGGAGTTAGCACAGTAATATAGTATAAAGGGCAGTCCACACAACTTGCAGGGTTTGCGGGCTTTACGGGCTTTTTAGTTTTATGCCCACAACAACTTGCATTAACTTCTTCATTATTTGCATTAATCTTTTTGCAGTTGTTGCTGGCAGCACTTGCAACAGCCGCATAAGGAACACTTATAGTCTCGATTAAAAAAAGCATTACCCCAAAGAGCAGTATGTAATATTTCCATTTCAACTTCATAAATTTAATCCGAAAAATTCATTAATACAATCGCTACGTCTTAAATTTCATGGATGGAAAATTAAACAGGTGAATGGTAAAATTTAAACTATATGATCTTCTCCGTGGCTGAATTATTATTTTTTTGGAAAGATCTTCGTGGTAGTTTTGCATATGCTTAAAATATTTTCTTCACTTTTTGAAAGAGACCTTAACAAATTAATTGAAGAAATAAATCTTTATAGCGATGAAAGCCTGATGTGGCGGGTACAAGATGGCATCAGTAATTCAGGAGGAAACTTAACCTTACACCTAATAGGAAATTTAAAACATTTTATTGGTGCGGCTCTGGGCTCTACCGGTTATGTAAGAGAACGGGATAAAGAGTTCTCCCTAAAAGATATTCCCCGGAAGCAGTTAATCGAAGAAATAAATGATACCGCCGGGATTATCAGGAGTATATTGGCTTTATTACCGGAAGAAGACCTGCAAAAGGATTTTCCTCTTCCAATCAATAATAAGGTTTCTTCCACGGGCTATATCCTTGCATTTTTGCTGGCTCACTTAAATTATCATCTTGGGCAAATAAATTATCACCGGCGGCTAACCGCATAACACAATTTTTTTAAACATCTTTTTAAAAATTTGCGCCTTATCTGCGGGCAGGAACCAAGCCATCCTTTGTATCTTGCAGGCAATGGATTTCACTAAAATAGCATTAACGGGGTATAAAAATTACCAGTCGCAAACTTTTCATTTTACGGAAAGGATAGTAGGAATATGCGGGTTGAATGGCAAAGGAAAAACTAACCTGCTGGATGCTATCAATTATGTCTGTTTTACCAAAAGTTACTTTTCAAAAACGGATGCATTAAATATTTTTTTTGGCGCCGAAGGATTCAGGCTCGAGGCTGAATTACTTGACAGAAACAATGGTTCTTCCAAAGGGCAAAAAATTGTGTGCATTTACCGATCGACCCTAAAAAAAGAATTTTACCTCGATGATATCGCCTATTCAAAATTTTCGCATCATATTGGTAAGTTTCCCTGCGTGATGATTGCCCCGGATGATATTGAAATAATAACAGGGGGGAGCGAGGAACGAAGAAAATTCCTTGATACTTTGATAAGCCAGGTTGACCCAGAATATTTGCAACAACTTATCATTTACAATAAGGTGCTACAACAACGAAACAGTTTTCTAAGAAATGAAGCTTATGCGAATTTTGATGCACCGCTTTTAGATGCATTGGATGCTCAATTGATAAAACCCGGTGAATATATCAATAAAGTGCGGAATCAATTTTGTAATCAACTCATTCCATTGGTAAGAAAATTTTACAAAGAAATTTCCGGCAAGAATGAAATAACATCCCTTTCGTATAGTAGTCACTTAAATAACGAAGACTTCCCTCAATTACTTTTGTCGTCGAGGCAAAAAGACATAATAACACAGCGAACAAATGCAGGCGTTCATAAAGACGATCTTATTTTTTTACTGAATGAAAACAATTTTAAAACTATTGCATCGCAGGGCCAACGTAAAAGCCTGTTGTTCGCATGCAAACTTGCCGAATTTGAGATACTGTGTGCAATAAAAGGTGCGCCTCCACTGCTGTTGCTTGATGATGTATTTGAAAAACTTGATGAAGAGCGAATGAAAAACTTATTACAATATGTTTGTAAAAAAAATAACGGGCAGGTATTTATAACAGATACACATAAAGAAAGATTGGAACTCGCCCTGGCAGAGTTTGCCGATGATGTGCAGATTATTGAACTATTGAATTAACATTATAAGCTTATTTTTAATTATGGCCGAAATTTCAATTGGTGATGCAATAAAAGAATTCTTAAAAAACAGCAAGTTAAAAACCGGCGTACAGGCATTACAGATAGAAGATGCATGGGAAAAGATTATGGGAAAAACAATAGCACGATATACTGATAAAATTGAGATCATTAATTCAACCCTGTTTATTTCTTCAACCGTAGCTCCCCTGAAAAACGAATTGCTGTATCAAAAAGCAAAAATCATTGAACGGGTAAACGAGGCGCTTGGTGAAAAGGTAATTAAGGAAGTGGTAATTCGATAGAAGGTGAAAGGTGGAAGAAAAAAGGTGGACGGGAGAAGATATCAGTACTTTTCTATTTTATCTTCACTCGTGGATCAATAACGCCATAAAGAATATCGGAGAGAATATTTACCAGTACAAAGATAGAAGCAGACAAGAGTACAGAGCCCATAACGACAGGATAATCTAATTTTTCGAGGGCATCTACGGTAACTTTACCAATCCCCTGCCAGCCAAAAATGTATTCGACAAAAAAAGCCCCTGCCAGTAATTCGGCAAACCAGCCTGTAATTGCTGTTATAACCGGGTTTAATGCATTACGAAGTGCGTGGCGATAAACAACCTGGTTGCGGCTTAGGCCTTTGGCATAGGCAGTTCTTATATAGTCCTGGCTAAGCACCTCGAGCATCGAACTTCTTGTTAGCTGGGTAATAATGGCGAGGGGGCGAATACCCAACGTTATAGCCGGAAGAATTAAATTCTGTAACGTCAGGTAACGTTCGCCGTTAGTTTCATCAATATTAAACCAACTGCCTGTTAAAGGAAGGCCCGTATAAGAATGCAAAACAATCCCAAACAGGTAAGCAATAACAATCGCCATGAAAAATGAAGGCGCGGATATCCCGATGACACTTGCAAACACGGATGACGTATCGAGCCATGTATTTTGTTTTACTGCCGCTAATACACCAAGAAAAATACCAAAGACCGTAGCAAACAGCATAGCGGCAAATGCGAGCATGAGGGTGCCCGGCAGTGCTTCCATCAGGATGTCAATAACATCCTTTTTAGTTTGATAGCTGCGCCGCAGGTAAGGAATTTTGATTGCCAGCTTTGTATATCCGCCAATAAAAATCCCATGCAGCTTTTTTTCTTCAATCTCCTTTTTTGTATGCAATGCAATTGGCGAAACATCATTTACGTATAGTAAAAATTGCTTCCATTTTGGCTTATCGAGGTATAGTTCCTTTCGTATGTTATCCATTGTTTTTTTATCCCCGGTCTGCCCGGCAATAAGCCTTGCAGGATCGGCAAATGCCTGGAAAATAAAAAATACTATTACAACTACACCCGCCATTACCAGCAATCCATAAAATAATCTTTTGATAAGGAGTTGAAGCATGATTTAAATTAATCTTTGAGCATTGTCACCACTGTGGCATTCACCACCTGATAGCTATATGGATCACTACCTACTTTATAGCTTTCCCTAAATCTGCCCATCCCCATTTATTTACGACAACGGGGCCATTCATCAGGTACAGTTCGGGGTTTGTCCGGGCTGCAGTTTTAAGGGCAGTAGCGTCAAGGCTCAACACAGGCAAATTATATTTGTTTCTTTCATTAAAAAACTGCTGAGCTGCCGTAGCCTGTGTTGCGATAATTAACAAAGGAATATTTTTACTTTTTGCTGAACTATA
>JBBSPK010000031.1:0-22600 GCA_038258875.1 Chitinophagales bacterium | reverse complement strand
TTTCTTATATCAAAACAAATCCATGAGAAAAATTTCAATTTTAGTAATTATTGTTATTAGCAGTTATTGTTTACACGCTGATGTTACGCTTCCAAAAATTTTTAATGATAACATGGTATTGCAAAGAGACAGAACCATCCCTGTTTGGGGGTTGGGCAAATCCGAATGAAAAAATAACTGTTCAGTTTAACCATCAAACAAAAAAAACAAAAGCAGATAAAAGTGGAAAGTGGATGATTAAACTTGATAGCGAGTCTGCAGGCGGCCCGTATCAAGGCAGCGATAAAGTTTTTGCCTGTGCTTCGCAGTACATTTTGGATGGACCGACGATGCCGGAGATGACAACTTATATAACAAAGAGGATTTTCCTGCTTCGCCATTCAGAACAGATGATTGGAAAGGGATAACAGATAAAATAAAATATAAGATAGGAAAGCGAAAAATATTTTTGGATCATTATAAATTTCAAAAATCTACCTTATTACTCATTGCTGAATAGTCGGCGATTTTAAAGAAAAAATAATTTTAAGACACAATCCTTTGTCAAAAGATTGTAAAGTTTTCAATTAATCTTTTCAATATTATATAGTAAAACCTGCCGAAAAGCTATCATAGGCTTTGTTGCCTGTTACGTAAAGATTTTTTTGACACATTTATTCAATAACTTTGAAACTTTGTTGCAAAAATTTTCCCTTAGTTATTTCAATTCTATTTTGAAAAAAATTTAAAACTGTAATCTTAATCTCACAGATCCAGATGAAATATATTTTTATCGCTCTTTTTTTTCTACAAACAATTTTTATTAGTACAACAGTTTTAGCGCAAGTTCCCGCAGACAGCACTGCAGCCGATTCCGCATTGCTAAAACAGGTAGAAGAACAAATGAATGCAAATGCGAGTGAGCAACCAGCTCCTGCGCAAACCCGTTCCAGTCTTACTT
This sequence comes from Chitinophagales bacterium, assembly GCA_038258875.1. GTDB lineage: Bacteria > Bacteroidota > Bacteroidia > Chitinophagales > Chitinophagaceae > Ginsengibacter. Next base: position 21,660 of record JBBSPK010000031.1, on the reverse strand, counting down.
TCAATCCTGATATTGGCGTCATCGGTGATTTCCAGTCTTCTTACATCAGCAAAGGCAAAAAGAATTTTGACATGTATCTGAATGAAACAGAAATTTCACTACAAGCTGTTGTGGATCCTTATGCACGTGCTGATTTTTTTCTCACATTCGGAAGAGATCCGGTAACCGGGAAGTATGGTGCGTCAGTAGAAGAAGGATATCTTACAACACTTTCTTTACCTGCAAAATTGCAATTGAAAGTGGGAAAATTTCGTGAAGCAGTTGGAAGAATAAATACAACACATCCGCATGCTTTACCCTTCATTGATCTGCCAAATGCTTATGTAAATTTATTTGGCGAAGAAGGATTGAATGATGAAGGCGCATCGCTTAGCTGGCTGTTACCTAATAAAGCGTTCTACCAGGAGCTTTTATTCCAAACAACTTCAGGCTTTTCAGAATCACCGGCGTTTTCGCGTAGCGAAAGCAATCATCTTGTATATCTTGCACATCTTAAAAACTTTTTTACGCTTAGCGATAATGCCACTTTAGAATTTGGCCTTTCAGGAATTTCCGGACCAAACGATTCGGCCCGAACAACCAATATTGCCGCAGGTGATTTAACTTACAAATGGAAACCTGTTCAAATGAATACATATCATTCCCTTACATGGCAAAGCGAATTTTATTATAGTAACAATCATGATGCTGCCAACAGTGCAATCAATTCATTTGGTTTATATTCATTTCTTCAATACCAGTTAGCGAAAAGATGGTTTCTTACAGGACGATATGATTATGCACAAAAGCCTTTTAATAAATCCATCAAAGAACAGGCATACTCATTAACCGCCGGTTGGTATGCTACCGAATTTTCTAAAATAGAATTTGAAGGAAAAACAACTGATGATAATATTGAAAGCAGGTTTTACCAGGGATGGTTGCGATGGATATTTGTAATAGGTGCACATGGCGCACATCAATATTGAAAATAAAAAATAATATTTTTATAAAAATAAGAAGATGAAAAAAAGATTAGTTGTTTGTATTTCATTACTGCTTTACACTATCTCATTTGTAAATGCAGGAACAATTAAAGTTGTAACGACCACAATGGATACCAAGAGTATTGCTGAATTAATTGGCGGCAACAAAATATCAGTAACATCTATTGCAACCGGCTTCCAGAATCCGCACTTTGTAGATCCAAAGCCAAGTTATATCATCAACCTAAGCAATGCTGATATGTTTGTAACCGTTGGCCTCGATTTGGAAACAGGATGGTCTCCGCAATTATTGGCGAGCTCACGCAATACAAAAATTCAAAAAGGATCTGCAGGATATGTAGATGCTTCTGAAGGAATAGGTTTATTACAAGTTCCTACTTCTGCAAACCGGGGTGAAGGCGATATTCATATTTTTGGAAATCCGCATTACTGGCTCGATCCGTTAAACGGAAAAGTAATTGCAAGAAATATTGCCAATGGCTTGGAAAGAATTGATCCTTCAAATAAATCTTTTTATGAAAATAACCTCCAATCATTTTTTAGTAAAATAAATGAGAAGATGAAGGAGTGGCAAACTGCGATGGCTCCATTTAAGGGATCAAGAATAATTGCGTATCATAATGAGTGGGTTTATTTTGAAACACGTTTCGGATTGAAGATTGTTGATTTCATGGAACCCAAGCCTGGTATTCCACCGACGCCGTCGCAACTGGTGAAAGTGATCGGCGAAGTAAAATCAAACAAAATAAAAGTAATTATTTCATCACCTTATTTTAGTACTTCCTCGTCAGATGTTGTAGCAAAGCAAACAGGCGTTAAAGTATTGGTACTTGCCACATCGGTAGGAGCATTTCTATCTATCAAAAATTATTTTGACCTTTTCGATTATGATATAACGCAGTTAACTGCAGCTCTTAAATAATTATCTTTATCATAAAAAAAATCTACCAGGATGTTTGATATGTTTCAGTTGCCTTTTATGGTGCAGGCTTTTACAGTGGCCGTTATCACGGGCATTTTATTATCTTATCTTGGCGTGCACGTTGTAGGCAGGGGAATTGTTTTTGTTGATCTTGCTCTTGGTCAAATATCATCATTAGGTGTGGCATTTGCAGCCTTTATTGGTACCGGCCTTACTTCTATTCCGCTTATTTTTACTTTGGTTGGTGCATTGCTAATGTCATTCATTAACATCCGCGACAAGCGATTAAAACAGGAAGCAATTATTGGCATTCTTTATGCGTTTGCTTCATCGCTAACGGTACTGTTGATTTCAAAAACACCGCATGGTGATTCTGACATACAGGAAGTATTGTTTGGAAATATTTTATCGATTACCTGGCAACAAATTTCACTAATCGGAATTGTGTTTGGCGCTATAGCATTAACGCATTTGGTTTTCTTTCGAAAATTTTTTACGCTAACCGAATCATTTGAAAATGGAGAAAATCATCTAGTCGGAATTTTCAACATCTGGAATTTTCTTTTCTACATGTCAATCGGGCTGGCAATTGTTTTTGCAGTGAAAGTAAACGGTGTAATACCTGTTTTTTCTTTTCTTATTATTCCCGCTGTATCTGCAATATTAATTTCAAAAAAGAAAGTTGTTGTAATAGTACTTGCATGTATCATAAGTATTCTGGGAAGTTTTTTTGGATTGAGTTTTTCGTTCCACTACGATTTTCCTGCGGGCTCATCCATAGTTACTGTGTTAGGAATTATTTTTGTTTTGGCTGCGTTCTATAATATTCTGAAGACTCAATTAACGAAGAAAAACAGAAAAGTGTCCCTTTAAATAAAAAGAATATTAATAATGGGAACTACACACCTATAGGAGAGAATTAGAAATAAAAAAACCGTAAATTTTTTACGGCTCAATACAATCCATCGCGTCTATCAGTTTTGCCACATCCGCATTAAAAGTACTCTTGTGCGGATAAAGGGATTTGAACTCTTAAGCCTATTATAGGCAATAGAATGCTCTTTAATTATTTTATACAAACATACTTTTATTTTTTATTGTTCATCGGGATACATCATATTTTCATTGAATCCCTTTTGTATAGGTTGATAAGTTTTTTCATCAAGTTCTTGCCACATTAGGAATTACAATACCACTATAAGATTCTGGCAAACCAAGAAGGTTTATCACCCATATTTTAAACAAAAAGCTCTCAAAAAAACCTTCCTGGTTTTAATGCCCATGTAAAAATTTAAAGACCTTACCCAACCTTTAGTTAAACGCAGCAGTATATACCATAAACATTTATTTATGAAACGTCTGCCTGCAGCTTTATTAATTCTTATAATCTCAGTTATATCTTTTAACTGTCAGAAAGATTTGAGCTTTACCGGTTCCGGTTTGCCAAACAATGATAATAATATCAAATCACCTGTTACAGCCACGCTCCAGGGAAATATATTGGATGAAAGCGGACAGCCTGCGGCAGGAGTTCAAATAAGTGTTGGCTTAAAAAACACGGTAACAAACAGCAGTGGATATTTTAGAATTGTTGATGCATCGCTTGATAAAAACGCATCATTGGTAATTGCTGAAAAACAAGGTTACTTCAAAGCCTTTAGAACTTTTAATGCTACCTCAGGAGTAAACCAGGTTGTTATCAAGCTTATTAAAAAGGATATGGCAGGTACTATTGATGCCGAATCCGGTGGAGAGATTACACTTTCGAATGGCGCAAAAATTTCACTACCTGCAAAGGGTGTTATTAAGGAATCTAATGGTGCACCTTACACCGGAGGCATTAATGTTTATACTTCATACATCAATCCAAAATCCCCGGACATCAATCAAACGATTCCCGGTTCATTTATGGCAAATGATAAAAATAATAAACGTGTCTCATTGATTTCTTATGGAATGGTGGCAGTTGTTCTTGAATCGACTTCAGGAGAAAAATTGCAAATCGCGAAAGATAGTAAAGCAAAACTTACTATTCCTATTCCTTCATCTTTACAATCATCGGCACCAACCGTGATTAGTTTGTGGTATATAGATGAGCAAACAGGATTATGGAAGGAAGAAGGAACCGCTGCAAAAAACGGCGCAAATTATGAAGGAGAAGTAAAACATTTTTCTTTTTGGAATGCTGATTTTGGCGGGCCGGCTGTATATGTTTCGATGACACTTAAAGATCAATCGGGGCATCCCCTTGTATATACAAATGTTTCAATCATTACTAATAATGGTATTAATGATACCAGCGGAGTAGCACATGGATGGACGGATTCATTGGGCCAGGTAAGCGGACTTGTGCCCGCAAATAGAAATTTGATTTTGCAGATAGGAGATCAATGTGGTATTGCCGTTTATTCTCAAAACATTGGTCCCTTCTCACAGAACACAAATCTTGGAACTATAACTATTGCAAATACAAGTCCTTCCATTGTTACGATACATGGTAAACTGTCAGATTGTAATAATACACCAGTTTCTAATGGATATGCAATAATTTCCTACGACAATTTCATAAGATATGAAACCGCAGATGACAATGGAAATTTTTCGACCACATTTGTTACATGTTCTGCATTGCAAGCCAGTTGTGAAATTATCGGTATAAATAATGGAGCCCAGCAACAGGGCCAGGCAGTAAATGTTTCTATCACTTCTTCAGAAACTGATGCCGGAAATATTTTAGCCTGCGGTATTTCGTCATCTGAGTTTATTCAATATAATCTCGATGGTACTGACTATAGTTTCTCGCCCCCAAAAGATTCTGCGTTCGCATACTCTTCTGCTTATAACTCAGGTTATATACTCTATGTGTCCGGGGCTGACATAACTAAATATATTAATTTGAATTTTATTAATAACGGAACTATTGGCACATATCCATTGACAAGTTTGGCTGTAAATAATTTCTCCAATATGGCTCTTGTAAATCCATTGAATGTCATCGTAACAAACTACGCACAAAATGCCGGAGAGTTTTATGAAGGGAATTTTTCAGGCCAATTCAGGGATTCTTCAAATCTTGTTCCCCTGCATAATATAAGTTGCTCATTCAGGCTCAGAAAATATTAATATTGATGCGAGTAATTTTCATAATTTTTTTTGAATAGAACTGAAGAATTTATTTGACAAGCGAAGAACAAGACATAACTGATATCGTAATTGGCTGCAAAGCCGAAAACCGGCAGGCCCAGGAAAAGCTCTACAGGAGCTTTTACAGGGTAATGATGAGCCTTTGCCTTCGCTATACAAAAAATGAGGAAGATGCGGGAGAAGTTTTGAATACTGGTTTTTATAAAGTCTTTAAAAATATTCAACGATACAATCAAAAGCAGGCATCATTGTACACATGGATTCGCACCATTATTATTAATAGTTGCCTGGACCATATTAAATCAAACCAGAAGAATATTCAACACGTAGAATTTACAAACGCCACAGATATAGAAATAGATCCTGAAATAATTTCTAAAATAAAATCTGCACACCTGCTTCAACTTATCAGGCAGCTTCCACCGGCTACACAAACCGTTTTCAATCTTTTTATAATGGAAGGATATAGTCATAAAGAAATAGGAAAGCTTTTGCAAATAAGTGATGGCACCAGCAAATGGCATTTAAATGAAGCAAGAAAGAATTTACAAAAAATGATAAATAAAGAGAATATCTATTAATGAATGAAAGATTACCATACGAGGAAGAATTAGCAAAAAAATGGGATGACCTGGTTCTACCCGATGAAAATGTTTCGTGGGATGATATGAAACGCAGGCTTGAAGAAGATAATGACGACGGGGTTATTATTCCTCCGGTACAAAAAGGCTGCCTCGGCTATGGCTTATTGTTTATTTTATTGGCTGTAATAATATTTATGATCGCATGGCCTCATAAGCGGCAACCTGTTAAAGAAAAAAATATTATTTCAGCAGCAGACACTCTTAAGACAACTGATGTTGGTATTAAAAATCCCGAAAAGAAATTTAAGAATGATAACAGCTCAAGAACACCAATAATCAGTATTGATTCGCCTGGCATTGATAACAAGCCGCATTTGACCCAGGGCAATTCTTTAAAACCTGTAAACAAAAAAGAATATCGTCAAAACAGTAACGCAAGAAAACAAATTGCAATTAATGGATACTCAAACGATAGTAATAATCAAATAAAAGAAACCAACAGCCGGAAAATTAATGCCAGGAAAATTTCCGGGAAGTTAGAAAGTGAAATTTCAAAAAATGAAATAAACGATGATGATGCCGTAGAACAAAAAGAAGATGTGAGCGATAGCAATCCTATAAATACAGGTAAAACACCAGGTTCAACAAAAATAGAAATTCAGGATTCAACCAATATAAAAAAGAAAACAAAAGAGATTGACTCTAGCGGCGATAGAATGAAAAAAGATTCCGTAGTAAGGAACAAAATTTATTTTGCTGCAGGTTTGGCTGTACATCAGCAACTACCTGTAAACGGGCAAAAGTTAACACCATACAATTCATTGGGCAGAAAAAGTTCACTGGCTGATTATATTCCATCTGTTTATTTTAGAATGTATAAAGACCAAAAATGGTTTATCCAAAGTGAATTCAGGTATGGCGCCCCGCAATACACGAAAGAAATATTGTACACCCAGAAGAAAATAATTGATACTTTTTCAAGCACAACAATGTCTACATCCAACCGGTTGAAAAAGAGTTTCTATCACCAATTGCCGGTAAGCTTTAATTACTTCATTTTTCCCCATTTCTCGTTTGGACTTGGTTTTACCTGGAATAAATTTAGCAGCGCAGTAATTGAACAGGAAACTAAAGAAACGAATAACATAACGATGATAGATTCCAATAAGGTTACGACAATTCTACACCCAAAAAAAGCAGACAGCAATTTTGTAAAATCATATTTGCAGGCGCTTGTTGAAACACAATATGAATGGAAACGCTTTGCCTTTGGGGCAAGATATTCGTTTGGATTGCAGCCATACTTAAAATTTCAATTACCGGGGGGAGAACAGAAAGAAGAAAAAAATAATGTTCTTCAAATTTTCATAAGGTACAATTTGTGGGAGTCGAGGAAAAAGTAAAACAGGTTTCAAACTATGAAACCTGTTTTTATAAAGTGGAGAGTATCGGGGTCGAACCGACGACCTCTTGCATGCCATGCAAGCGCTCTAGCCAACTGAGCTAACCCCCCTTTTTATTTCTTTGCGCAAATATAAACCTGCATTTACAAAAATAATTCCTCAATCTCCCCAAATTTCTTCTTTACCCTGAAGCCATAATTTTACCAGCCTGTTGGAAACTGATTTTGGCCTTTCAAGCGGGAAGCCTAAAGCCCTGTCCCAGCAAAGGCTGGCCAATACACCTAATGATCTCGACACACCAAACAATACCGTATAAAATTCATATTCTACCATTCCATAGTGTACGAGCAGGGCGCCGCTATGCGCATCTACATTGGGCCAGGGATTTTTTATTTTTGCTATGGATTGCAAAATCGGCGGTACGGTTTCATAAATATTCCAAACTGTTTTTACCAGCTTATCGTTAGGCATATGCTTTTTCCCAAATTCCATTTGCGCTTCAAAGCGTGGATCGGTTTTACGCAACACAGCGTGCCCATAACCAGGAACTACCTTTCCCTCGGCAAGTGTTTTCTTTACATAAGTTTGAATCTGTTTTTTTGTGGGAAGTTCAGTCTTAAGTTCCTCACGCATTTCAAAAATCCATTTTATAACTTCCTGGTTGGCTAACCCATGCAGCGGGCCGGCAAGCCCGTTCATGCCAGCAGCAAACGAAAGATAAGGATCACTTAATGCCGAGCCAACGAGATGCGTTGCATGCGCAGAAACATTTCCGCCTTCATGGTCGCAATGTATGGTCATATATAAACGCATCAATTCGCGGAAGCTTTCATCCTCAAAGCCCATCATATGCGCAAAATTTCCTGCCCAATCCAACAAACCATTCGGCTGAATATGCTGGCTTAATTTATACTTACGGCGATATATATACGCCGCAATACGGGGTAACCTTGCAATAAGATCCATGGAGTCGTCAAAAACTGCTGCCCAATAATCTTTCTTGCTCATTCCCTCATTATATTTTTTTGCGAACTGGCTTTCTGTTTGCAAGGCCATTATAGCCACGACGAATTGCGTCATAGGATGAGCACTCAAGGGAAGAGCATCAATTGTATGAAATACATGACCAGGCACATGACTGCGCCGTTGCCACACATTGGTTACGTGCTGCACATCTTCATCGGAGGGCAATTCGCCAACCAGCATTAAATAAAAAAGGCCTTCCGGCAAAGGCTCTGTGCCTCCTTCTGCCTTCGGCAATTTTTTTCTCAATTCCGGTATAGAATAACCACGAAACCTGATACCATCCTGGGAATCGAGTAGTGATGTTTCTGTTACCAGCCCAGTAATACCACGCATGCCCTGGTAAATTTGAGAAAGCTTTACTTCTCCAATAACTTTATCACCATGCTCCTTCAAAATATTTTTCACCTCCACCGTTAGTTTATCAGCTTTTTCTTTAAACCTGTCTTTTATTACACCCATATGAAAAAATTTAAAGTTTTAGAATGCTTTTCTCAAAATTATATGAACAGCCCTAAAGTTAACATTACACCAAACGTTAAACAAATGAAATCTTTAAGTGCGAAAGTAATAACCAAAAAATAAGACAGGTGTTATTTTGAGTTTCTACGGTAGAGATACCACGCAAGAAGGCCAAACACTACATTGGGAAGCCATGCAGCAACAAGTGGATTAAAATTTCCCTTAATTGAAAACACTGACGAGAACCTGCCCACTAAAATATACAAGACACAGATCAATACGCCAATGGCAAGGTGGAACCCGCTACCACCGCGGATTTTACGTGATGCCACCGAAGCTCCTATAATTGTGAGTATAAAAACCGACACAGGATTGGCATTCCGGTTATGCTTCTCGAGTAACAGGTTATTGACATTTTCCGAGCCACGTATTTTTTCAAGTTTAATATATTCATTCAATTCGGGCGTCGAAAGTTTATCTTTCATATATTCATCCCTTTGCAAATCACGAGGCTTAAAATTAAAATTCATCTGTCTCGTTGAAACCTGGTTTACCTCTTGCCGCAGGCCATTAATTTTACGCTCAATAATGTTATCCAGCTTCCATTTTTTTGTAGCTGTGTCCCACGAAATTGTCTGAGCTCTTAAATTATATATAAGATTGGTATTATTAAATCTTTGAATAAAAAAATTACTCCCGCTCCGGTTTATGGTATCGTAATACCTGACACCTGCGTAAGAAAATGAATCGAGCTTGAAATATTTATTACTAATCGTCGAGGTGTTCTGGTAAGCGGCGTAATTAAAATCTATATATTTTGCATTAAATGTCGCCCATCTTTGATTAGCGGAAGGAAGAACATATTGATTACACCACCATAAAAAAATTGTGAGCAACAACCCTCCAATAATATATGGCCTTAATAGCCTGCTAAAACTTACACCGCTACTTAAGATGGCAATAATTTCGGATCGGCTTGCCATTGCGGATGTAAAAAAAATTACAGACAAAAAAATAAAAAGCGGAAACAGCATTGCATCAATACGTGGAATAAATCCAAAATAATATTGAACAATTATTGTTTTGACAGGCAATCTCGTTTTGGCGAAGTCATCAGTTTTTTCACTTAAATCAATAATTATGACAAGGACCGTAAGGGCAATGAGAAAAAAGAAAAATGTAAGAAAGAATTTCTTAAGTATGTACCAGTCAATAATTTTCATACAACCTCAATGGATAGTTGGCATCAAATGTAATTGAAAAACCTCATCCCCAACCCCTTCTCCTAAAGGAGAAGGGACATTATTTGTAGAATATAGATTTGAAAATTCTTTGCCTTTTTGCAACCTCAAATTTTTAGAGAAGCAGGTTTTATTTTTTTCTTTTTTTTAGGTGCCACTAAAATGTAAGAATCATGTATAAATTCTTTCAATTGCTTTGCAGATAATTGTCCATCTACAATGATTGTATTCCAATGTTTCTTGTTCATGTGATAGCCCGGCAATACACAGGAATATTGTTCACGTAATTCAATAGCTCTTTCAGGATTGCATTTCACATTGAACTGTAACAGTTCCGCAGACAAAGAAGCAAGCAAAAATATTTTGTTATGCACTTTAAACACCAGGGTATCATTTCCAAAAGGAAAACTTTCAGAAACATTTGTAAGTGATAATGCGTAGTCTCTGATTTCTTCTATGTTCATTTCTTATTATTAACCTCATTCGAAACCCTTATTCCTTAGGGAGATAAGCACATTACCTGTTTAGAAAACTCAACAGCCATCTTAGACCTTCACGTTTACTTCCCTTCCGGTCTTAAAATTCCTGTGACCACATTCCCACTTGAGAAAAACAATTTTGCCGCATCCTGGATATCTTTTTCCGTTAATGCATCAACGTATTTATTGTAATTAATAAAATAAGCCGGGTTATTTCCGGGAAAATAAAAATTTTGAAGTTCAGAGAGCCATGTCCCGTTTTCTTTTACGTCCACTTTATATTTCTCTTTCCATTGCTGTTTTACTTTTTCAAGATTTTCTTTAGATGGGCCGTTTTTGACTAAATTTTGTATTTCATTATTAGCGGCATGCAACAGTGTATCCACCTTTTCCGGCCCACAGGGAAGTTGCAGCACGAATGCATAACGTGAGTAGGGAAGCTTTTCCAATTGTGCTGAAATACCACCACCATAAATTCCCTGTATTTTTTCCCTTAATTCTTCGTTAATCCGGATGTTTAATACTTCGCCTATGGCATCCGCCTTAAGATCAAGTGCCTCACTATATGGCACCTCCCCTGTATAAAATGCCACGATAAAGCTCTTTTGCTCGGTACCCTTATTTACATTCACCGCCACTTTACCTTTTACAGGCCTCAATTTATTATCAACATAAGTAAACTTTTGAGGAACCGATGGCAGGCTTGCAATGTATTTTTCAATTAAAGGTTTTAAATCATTTTCTTTAAAGCTCCCTACAAATGTAAAATGCATTCCATTTGCGTTACCGAATCGTTCTTTGTAAATCTGGAGCACTCTGCCAAGATTTATCTGGTCAAAATATTCCGCTTTGGGCACCCTGATTGGCGCGAGCGGATCATTATGATACAGGGTTCTATATAAAGTATCCGCAAATACAGCTTGCGGATTAGCCCTTAATAGTGCCACCTGGGATTTATTCTTCTCAATAAAGGAATTAAATAAAGCAGTATCGATGCGTGGTGTTGTAAAATACAAATACATTAACTGCATCATCGATTCCAGGTCTTTCACAGAGCTGGTACCGCTTACCCCTTCCGAAATATTTGAAAATACAGGGTTAACTCTTACCGTTTTTCCCGAAAGCACTTTTTGCAAATCAACCGGGGGAAAATCACCCACACCCATACTATTAATAACCGACGTTGCATACTCTGTATTAAACTTGTCTTTTACGCCATAATTATTTTTTCCTCCAGCTCTAATTGCGCTCATTAAAATTTCATCGTTTTTAAAATCGGTTGCTTTAACAGTAACCGTTACACCGTTACTTAAACTGAATTCGGTTGTTCCCAGTTCCTCATTCTTTTTAGTAGCGGTAATTTTTCCGGGTTTGGGTGTTGATGTCATTAATGATGCAGCAATAGTTTTTTCTTCGTAAGGTTTTATATCCATTTTCTCAACAGAAGAAACAACCGCAAGCAAATCGTCGCCAGTAGGTAAGTCTTTTCCTACTGCTGGTTCCGGGCCTGTGAGCGCTATAAACTGGTTTGGATTTTCCTGCAGTTTTTTTGCAATATTATTTACATCCTCAACTGTAATTTGGGGAAGTAATTCTTTATAATAACTATATTCTTTTTCTATACCCGGGATAGGTGCCTGGGTTAAAAAATTGCTTATGTATTCCGATGTATAGTTAGAAGATTCTGTTTTATTCTTCTCATTATAAGCTCTTTCCATTTGCGTAAGCATGTCACTTTTTGCCCTGTCGAGCTCAGGTTTTGTAAAACCGAATTTTTTAACTCTTTCCAGTTCTTCTTCAAATGCTTTCAACCCTGTTGTCGCGTCTTTATCACCTGTTCCAATAGAGGCATTAAAGGTTTCATATCCCCGTGCGTAGGAACCAAATCCTCCATACGCATAAATAAAAGGAGGGCTTTCTTTTTGTGTGAGTTCCTGCAAACGATTATTTAAAATGCCCGAAAAAAGTTCCTTGGATATATCTTCCTTGAAATCTCCAAGGGTTACAGTGGGATGCGTTTTTACTGCAGAATAATTTACGATTAGTAAATAACTAGTTGCTTCTTTATCTGTCACCACCTTGCTCTCATTTTTATTATATGGGGGAACAGGAACATATATCCTTGGGCGTTCATTTACAGGATTTGAAAGGCCGCTGAAATGTTTTTTCACGAGTTCTTCAGCCTTACCAGGATCAATATCACCTACTACAATTACTGCCATCAAATCAGGTCGATACCAATCCTTATAAAACTTCTTTATTGTATCATATTTTTGATCCCTGATAATACTGTCAATACCTATCGGAATCCTGTTTGCATATAATGATCCTGCAAATAACTGTGGGTAAATTTTCCTGAACATACGATCACGGGCACCCTTACCAGCCCTGCTTTCTTCTAACACAACAGGCCGTTCTCCATCAATATCCTCATTGTTATAAGTTACGTTATGTGCCCAGTCTTCCATAATCTGGAATCCTTTATCAATATTTCCTGGTTTATCGGTTGGAACAGGAAGTATATACACCGTTTCATCAAAACCGGTATACGCATTCAAATCGTTTCCGAATTTTACACCAATAGATTGCAGGAAAGAAATGATATCGTTTTTCTTGAAATGGGTTGTGCCGTTGAAGGCCATGTGCTCACTTAGATGTGCAACGCCCTGCTGGCTTTCATCTTCTAAAATTGAACCTGCATTCACAACAAGCCTTAGCTCCACTTTCTGTTCCGGCTTTTTATTTTGCCTTATATAATAAGTAAGACCGTTACTGAGTTTACCAATCTTCACATTAGGATCCACCGGAATTGTATCCCCGGGGTTTTGCTGCGCAACAAGTGAAGAAGAAACAAAAAGAAATAAAAGAAGTAACCTGGATAATTTCATGATGTAAGTATAATTTTAAAAAAATAATAAGGACAAATATAGTTGACTCCTTTACAAATAATTCCTTAAAAAAAGGATTAAGGGTAAAAAATCCTGTTGTATGATCTATACAAAATTATAAAAGAAAAAAATGATGGAGTTAGTTACTCTCAGTAAGTATTTCCAGGCATTTATGAAGGCTATCCTTCCAGGAAGGAATATCCTGGTGAAGGATGGCTCTTATTCCTGAAGTATCTAAAACTGAATATTGTGGCCTGGTTGCGGGTGTGGGATACTGTGAAGTTGGTACCGGATAAATTTCACATGTACTTTTTACAAAATCTTTTATAGCCAAAGCAAAATCAAACCACGTGGTAATTCCACTGTTACAATAATTCACAGTGCCAGAATATTGATTACCATTTTCTGCATTACTTATAAAATCCATAATTACCTGCGCCAGGTCTGCAGCATAAGTGGGGCTTCCCTGTTGATCGTTGATAACATTCAGACTTTCTTTTTCCCTGAATAAACGAAGCATTGTCTTTACAAAATTGTTTCCAAAGGAAGAATACACCCACGATGTTCTGATGATGATTGACGAAGGATTGTTCTTAACAACAAGTTCTTCTCCCCGGAGCTTTGATAATCCATAAACATTTAAAGGAGCCACTGCATTATTTTCTTTTAACGGTTGTTGAATGCTTCCGTCATAAACATAATCCGTAGAAATATGGATAAACTTAATGGCGTAATCATTACATAAAGAAGCCAGCATGCCCGGCGCTTCCGCATTTATAAGGAATGCTTTTTCTTTTTCAGTTTCAGCTTTATCGACCGCCGTGTAAGCTGCACAGTTAATACAATAATTTACCGGTTGAGTTTTAAGAAAATCATTAACGGCACTTTTATCTTCAATAGCTAACTCGCTTCTTGTTTTAAATAAAAAACTAAAGGACGGATATTTTGTTGAAAGGCTCCTCAGTTCACTTCCCAACTGCCCATTTGCGCCTGTTATAAGAATTGTCGGTTTATTAACTACGGAAGATGCCATAAATAATTTTCAGCTGGTAAATACAAAGTTATGATTACAGTTTTCTACGGATGAGTAATTCAAATCCTTTTCTGAAACCTTTGCGCTTTCTAATGGAATTTGCCAGTCAATATTTAAGGCAGGATCGTTCCATGCTATACCACCTTCACTTTCTTTATGGTAAAACACATCGCATTTATAAAAGACTTCTGCGGTTTCACTTATAACGGAATACCCATGTGCAAAACCTTTAGGCACCAAAAGTTGTTTTTTATTTTCCGCCGATAACTCAATCGTATAGGCCTTACCGTAAGTAGGGGAATTCTTTCTTATGTCAACAACTGCGTCCAGGATTTTTCCGCTTAAAACCCTGATTAATTTCGTTTGAGCATGGGGTTCTTGTTGATAATGCAGTCCGCGTATTACTCCAAATGTAGAACTGGCCTGGTTATCCTGCACAAAATTTATCTCAATTCCTTCATTGGAAAAAAGCCCTTTGTTATAGCTTTCAAAAAAATAACCTCTCTTATCTTCAAATATTGCAGGAATAAAAACCTTTAACCCGGGAAAATCTGTGTTAACAAAAGGCATGTATGAAATTTTTAGATTTTGATCTTTTTATTTTGTTGAATTGTTTTAAGGCAAATTTTTAAAAAATTCTATTGTTTTAAAAAGGCCTGTATCAAATTTTGTGGTAGGCTCGTAACCTAAAAGGTCTTTAGCCTGGGATATATCTGCAAGAGAGTTACGAATATCGCCTTCCCTTGGTTCGCGGTGAATGGCTTCCTGTTTACTTTGCAACTGCTCTCTTACTGCATTGTATAAATAATTAATTGAATAGTTTTCTCCAACCGCAACATTGTACACCTTATTCCTGGCTTCATCGTCGTTTGTCAACATTCCTTTAATATTTACCTGCACGGCATTTTCAACAAAAGTAAAATCTCTTGTTTGGTTGCCATCACCGTTAATGTATGCAGGGGTATTATTTTTTATAGCTTTTACAAAAAGAGGAATCACGGCAGCATAAGGACCGTCAGGATCCTGCCGGGGACCGAAAATATTAAAGTACCGGAAACCAATTACCGGAATATTATACACGTTTGCAAAAACCTGTGCATATAATTCATTTGCTTTTTTACTTACAGCATAAGGCGATAAACAATTTCCTGTTCTTTCTTCTTTTTTTGGAAGCGTGGGTTCATCACCATATACTGACGAAGAAGATGCATAAACAAATTGTTTTATGTTATTTTCGACCGCCGCATTTAAAATATTTACAAACCCGCCCACATTTACATCATTTGTATTAAAGGGTTCTTTTATGGATCTCGGCACAGAACCCAGTGCCGCCTGGTGGCTGACATAGTTTATACCTATGCAGGCATTGCGACATGTTTCAAGATTTCTTATATCGCCTTCAATGAATTCAAACGCTTCATATTGCCTCAAAACCTCCAGGTTTCTTTCCAAACCATTTGCCATATTGTCCAATGCCCTTACTTTTCCGGCACCATTTTTCAAAAGATATTCAGCAATATGGCTGCCTATGAAGCCAGCTCCACCCGTCACAAGAAAGGAAGAAGTGCTTAAATCCTGGTTGTGGAATATATTTTGCAATTGCGAATGATTTAATTTGTCGCTAATCTTTTTGTTTCGAAATTAAAGGCTCCAGTATTTTCTACTGGTTATTTTACCGCGATATATCCCTTTTAAATCTGCAATAATTGCGTGATCCGTCGTGATTTTTGCAAATGCATTATCGTCCATATTTGCAAATGCTTTGTGAGGAACTGTTATAATTACTGCTTCGTAATCATTGGTAAGTTCAGGAGTTAATTTAAATCCATATTCGTGATCGAGCTCATCGCTGCTTGCGTGTGGATCTGTTACATGAACCTGCAATGAATACGATTTTAATTCTT
Source organism: Chitinophagales bacterium (assembly GCA_038258875.1). Taxonomy (GTDB): domain Bacteria; phylum Bacteroidota; class Bacteroidia; order Chitinophagales; family Chitinophagaceae; genus Ginsengibacter. The sequence continues at coordinate 5,591 of JBBSPK010000031.1, read as the reverse complement.
TCACCACATCAGCTACTTTTGAATTTCTTATATCGCTTACGTTTTCTTTAAATGTAGCACCCATTACCAGGACCTTTGCATTTTTTACATCACCATTATGTTGTATGATATGTTGCAAAACTCTTTTAGCAACATAGCCGGCCATGCCATCATTAATTGAACGGCCCGCAAGTATTACCTGCGAATTATAGCCAAGTTTTTTAGACTTATAAGTAAGATAATATGGGTCTACTCCAATACAATGCCCGCCAACAAGCCCGGGCTGAAACTTGAGAAAATTCCATTTTGTGCCAGCCGCTTCAAGAACTTCAAAAGTATTAATATTCATTTTATCAAAAATGATGGATAGCTCATTCATCAATGCAATATTCAAATCCCTTTGTGTGTTTTCTATAATCTTGGCTGCCTCTGCAACCTTAATACACGATGCCCGATGCACGCCTGCACTTACTACGAGTTCATAAACTTTTGCGATCGTTTCAAGGCTTTCATCATCGCAGCCGCTTACCACTTTAATGATACTGGAAAGTGTATGTTCCTTATCACCGGGGTTTATTCTTTCGGGTGAATAGCCCAATTTAAAATCACTGATGTTTTTCAAGCCAGATAAATTTTCAATTACCGGCAGGCAATCCTCTTCTGTACAGCCGGGATAAACCGTGCTTTCAAACACTACGTAATCGCCCTTTTTTACAACTCTTCCTATTGTATCACTTGCCTTTTGTACCGGAACAAGATCAGGTACATTGTTCTTGTCAACAGGGGTAGGTACTGCAACTATGAAAAAATTTGCTTCACGCAATTTATTCAAACTGTTAGTGAATTCTATATCACAATTTTCAAAAGCTTCTTTTTCCAATTCTTTACTTGGATCAATCGCCTCTTTCATCATGTTAATTCTGTTCTCATTAATATCAAAGCCAATCACTGATATTCTTTTTGCAAACTCAAGAGCGATGGGCAGGCCAACATACCCAAGGCCTATTACAGCCAGTTTTTTCTTTTTATCAATTAAATCTTTATACATCCTTATTGATTTATGTTTTTTAGGGTTCGGATTTTATTCTATTATTTTTATCACATGCTGTTTATATCAGCTTTTATTTCCTACAAAAATATCTTTACCTACAAATTCTTTTGGAAGCTTGAACAAATCCTCTTCCGGCAATGACTTAAAATATTCATAAGTAATTTTCAAACCTTCCGCCCTTGTAATTTTTGGTTCCCAATCCAAAAGTTTTTTCGCTTTTGAAATGTCCGGTTGTCTTTGCTTTGGATCATCCTGAGGCAAAGGCATATATATTATTTTTTGTTTTGTTCCCGTAAGTTTAATTATTTCTTCCGCAAATTCCTTTAAAGTAATCTGGTCAGGATTTCCAATATTAAGGGGTTTACTATAATCGCTCAATAAAAGCCGATAGATGCCTTCTACCAAATCATCAACATAACAAAAACTTCTCGTTTGGCTGCCATCCCCAAAAACAGTAAGATCTTCACCGCGCAGTGCCTGGCCTATAAAAGCCGGCAATGCCCTTCCATCATTTAGCCTCATCCGTGGGCCATAAGTATTGAATATCCTTACAATTCTTGTTTCAAGCCCATGGAAAGTATTGTAGGCAGTCGTAATAGCCTCCTGGAAACGCTTTGCCTCATCATAAACCCCACGCGGGCCAACAGGGTTTACATTTCCCCAATACTCTTCGTTTTGAGGATGCACCTTTGGATCGCCATATACTTCACTTGTTGAGGCTACTAAAATCCTTGCTTTTTTTGAAAGGGCCAAACCCAAACAGTTATGTGTTCCCAGTGAACCAACCTTTAAGGTTTGTATGGGAATTTTTAAATAATCAATAGGACTGGCTGGTGAGGCAAAATGTAAAATGTAATCAAGTTCCCCGGGAACATGAATGAATTTTGAAACATCACAATGATAAAATTCAAAATTCTCCAGTTTAAAAAGATGCTGAATATTTTTTAGATCCCCTGTTATAAGGTTATCCATGCCAATCACATGCATATCCTCTTTGATAAATCTATCGCAAAGATGTGAGCCTAAAAAACCCGCGGCACCCGTAATAAGAATTCGGCCCCCCGACCCCGAAGGGGTGGAAAATGTATTGACATTCTGTTTGGGATTATCACTATTCATTCGTTAATTTATTATTGCTTTCTAAGAATCAATTAACTTCTAAAATCACCATGTAAACGTCGTTCACGAAGAGCGTAATGAACTAATTAACTAATTAACTTTTTAACCTTTTAACTACCCTCCTACCCACACTTTCATAATGAAAACCCCTTTCTTCCATTTGGTACAATTCAAAAAGATTTCTGCCATCGAAAATAACAGTATTCTTAAGAAGAGATTTCATTTTATTAAAATCCGGTGTTCGGAATTCACTCCATTCTGTAGCAATTACCAGCGCATCGGCATCCTCAAGCGCTTCATATTGATTTTCGGCGTAGGTTATTTTATTGCCAATTTCTTTTTTTACATTTTCAGCGGCCTCGGGATCATAAGCACAAACCAATGCTCCTTTTGCAGTTAATTCTTTTATTATTTTTAAAGCCGGCGCTTCACGTATGTCATCAGTATTTGGTTTAAAAGCCAAACCCCACATTGCAATTTTTTTGCCTTTAATATCATTTTCAAAAAATGATAGAATTTTTGGTAACAGGTGCACTTTCTGCACTTCATTAACTTCCATCACCGCCTCAAGTATTTTAAAATGATAATCTGCCTGCTGGGCCGATTTTGATAAGGCCTGCACATCTTTGGGAAAACAACTTCCACCGTATCCAATTCCCGAAAATAAAAATCTCTTACCAATCCTGTCATCACTGCCGATTCCCCTCCGTACCATATCCACATCTGCACCCATCTTTTCACACAGTTGCGCTATCTCATTCATAAAAGAAATTTTTGTAGCAAGAAATGCGTTAGCCGCATATTTGGTAAGCTCGGCTGATCTTTCATCCATATAAATAACCGGATTTCCCTGCCGTACAAAAGGTGCATATAATTCCCCCAAAACTTTTTTAGCCCTTTCTGAAGAGCTGCCAATTACCACCCGGTTGGGTTTCATAAAATCTTCAACTGCTACTCCTTCACGAAGGAATTCGGGATTACTTACAACATCAAATAGTTTTCCAGGATCAGCAATTTTTCTTTTCTGTAAAGATTTTAGAATTGCTGCGTGTACTCTCTCTGCTGTTCCTACAGGCACAGTACTTTTATCTATAATAATTTTGTAATCCTCTTTTTTTAAAAGTGCACCAATCTTTTCTGAGACATCCAACACATATTTTAAATCCGCACTCCCATCATCATCAGGTGGCGTGGGCAATGCAAGAAAAATAATCTTTGCATTTTTTATTCCTTCTTCCAAGGAGGTAGTAAATTTTAAACGCTGTTCCTTCTCATTACGTTCAAAAATTTTCTCCAGTCCCGGTTCATAAATCGTAACCTTTCCCGACGACAATTTTTTTATTTTTTTTTCGTCAATGTCGACACACGTTACTATGTTACCTGTTTCTGCAAACAGGTTCCTGTTACCAAACCAACATAACCTGTACCTATAACCGCAATATTCATCTTAATTAGTTATTATTTAAAAATTCCAAAACTTTTCCTGTTATAAAACTTTGTTGCTCTTCATCTAATTCAGTATGTATAGGCAATGAGATTACTCTCCCCGTAAGCCAGTCCGTTTTTTCAAGAACAAAATCTCCACCGCCAAAAGAGGAAAACATTTTTTGTTTATGGGCAGGTACCGGGTAGTATAACATGGAAGGAATATTATTCTCAGCCAAAAAATTTATTAATCTTTCACGGTAGGCTACGGGGTTATCAATATTCAAAATAATCGTGTATTGGTGAAAGACATGTTTGCAATAATTTGCACGATATGGAGTCGTAATCTTTTTATTACCTGCAAAGGCTTTGTCATAAAAATCAGCGGCTTTTATTCTTGCTTCGATATAAGAATCCAATAACGGCAACTTAATATTTAATATTGCAGCTTGTAATGCATCAAGTCTTGAATTACACCCAACAACTTCATGGTAATATTTTGTATTTTGACCATGGTTGGCGATCATTTTCAGTCTTCCTGCCAGTATATCGTCATTTGTAAAAATGGCGCCGCCATCTCCATAACAACCTAAATTTTTACTCGGAAAAAATGAAGTACAACCAATTGTGCCAATAATTCCTGTTTTTTTGGTAGTGCCGTCTTTAGAGTGATAATCACCTCCTATTGCCTGTGCATTGTCTTCAATTACATACAAATTATGCTCCCGTGCTATATTCATTATGGCATCCATATCAGCTGAATGACCATACAAATGAACGGGCACAATTAATTTGGTTTTAGGAGTAATTGCGTTTTTTATCGCTGCAGGGTCAACGCAAAATGTTTTTGTGTCTACCTCGACAAAAACGGGCTTTAATTTTAAAAGAGCGATTACTTCAGTAGTTGCCACATACGTAAATGATGGTGTAATTACTTCATCTCCAGGCTGTAAGTCAAGAGCCATCATGGCAATCTGTAAAGCATCTGTACCATTAGCGCAGGGAATTACATGTTGAACACCGAGGTATTGTGCAAGATTTTTTGCAAAAGAATTGACCTGTGGACCGCCGATAAATACAGAACTGTCCAAAACATTCTGTATAGCCATATCTATTTCATTTTTAATATTATGATATTGCTTCTTTAAATCAACCATTTGTATAGGTGTCATATACTTATTTTTGAAGGCCGCAAAGATAACAATTGATACAGGAAATGGAAATACTGCATGATTTTCTTTGGAAGAATTTAGATTTGTATGAAAACACAACGATTTGATCATACTGTACAATCTTTTTCTTTCGCTTTATTCCGCTGCCATTTACATTGTATCACCCTGGAATAAAAAAGCAAAAATGTGGATTAAGGGTAGGAAGTTTTTATTTAAAACTCTTAAAAAAAATTATACTCCCCGGCAACAAAATACGGTCTGGATGCATTGTGCCAGCCTCGGAGAATTTGAACAGGGCAGGCCCGTATTAAAAAAGATAAAAGAAAATTTCCAAAATGTATCTGTAGTCATAACTTTTTTTTCTCCCTCAGGGTACGAAATTGCAAAACATGATAAAGATTTCAAACAGGTTTTTTACCTGCCGATGGATTCTCCATCTCATGCAGTAAGGCTTATCAATATTTTAAAACCCAATTTGATACTTTGGGTAAAATATGAATACTGGCACTATTATTTACAGGAAATAAAAAAAAGAAATATTCCGTTGTTATTAATTTCAGGAGTCTATCGCAATGACCAGGTTTTCTTCAAATGGTATGGAGGTTTTTATAGAAAAATGCTCAAAGGGTTTTCCCATTTTTTTGTTCAAAATGCATCTTCCAAAGAAGAAGTGCAAAAATTGATTCCTGAAAAAAAAATTACCGTTTCCGGGGACACGCGATGTGACCGGGTAATTAATATTGCAGAGAATTTTACTGCTGTTGCGGGCATAGCTGAGTTTTGTGAAAACAAAAAAGTAATTGTTGCGGGTAGCACCTGGGAAGATGATGAAGCTGAATGGACTC
>JBBSPK010000030.1:0-22675 GCA_038258875.1 Chitinophagales bacterium | reverse complement strand
TAACCGATGTAGATAAAGAAGCCTGGTTAAATTCATTAAATGAAACATTATTGAATGAACTACAAGAGGGTGGCGAAGTATTTTTATCTAACGCTGTTGTAATGGGTAAGTATTGTTTAAGAGGTTGTATTGTAAATTTCCGCACCTCTAAAAAAGACATAGAGGAGATTATAGAAATAATAGTAAGAGAGGGCAGGAAAATTCATCACCGGTTGACCCACGGGCAGGATAAATCAAAATGAGATAATTCGTACCGGAGAATTCTCTTTTGCGTTTTAACCTTCGACTTTTAAAAAATTTTATTTAATAGTTATTCTTTGTGAGAAATTTGATCACCTCTTTTGAAAATTCCGGCGTTGAGGCAGCATGATTATGATCACCCGGAGTAGTTGCCACAGAACTATTTGGTAAAAGACGGGCCAGTTCTCCGGCAGAGCCGTTATCAGCATCTTTATCACCACTGATGACAAGAACGGGTTGTTGTACTTTATGTAATTCTTCTTTACTCGTTGAAGGCTGTGACTTTTGTAAATAAGCCAATGCAAGCTGGTCAAGTTTCTGCTGCTGCACGTAATCAACCAGGCCTTTTAATTCAGGCACAGAATCTCCTCTCAATGCATGATAAAACATGATTCTTCTTGGCCATTCCGTATTAGTAAAATCTGCACCCATACCCCCTAACACTGCATCCTGCACTCTTTTATCAAGCACAAGTAACCGTGCGGTAATAATTGATCCTCTTGAATAACCAACAGCTGCGTATTGATTTATTTTAAGCAAATCCATAAGGTGCATAATATCTTTTGCCTCTGCATCATTTTCATAAGCTGTTGAATCATGCGGCTTGGCAGACTTTCCGTTACCACGCAAATCAAGTATCACAACTTTATAACCTGCATTTAAAAGGTCATTGTATAATACAGCTTTTTTCCACGAGTTACTGTTCACAATAAAACCATGCACAAGTAAAACCGGTTTCCCTGCTCCACGCACTTCATAATAAATTTTAGTTCCATCAAATGAAGAGAAATAATTAGAGTCGGTTGGGAATTTTGCAGACAGTGAATCTGTTTGGGCATCGGTATCTTTTATTGAAAGAAAGGAAACAAAAATGAATAGCAATAATCGCATTTGGTATAATTATTTTTATGAAGTTATTTTATTTTTTCAGCTATTCCGTTTTTGTTACCCCAAGATTAATTAGCCTTCAATCATTTTTTGAAAACTTAAATATATTTTGCGTTGATGAAAAGAAATTTGTTAATAATTATTTTAATACTTTTTTACTTATCTGCACCTGCGCAAAAAGCGCCGGATCCTTCAGAAAAAATAGTTTTTGTTTATTGTGAAAGCAGGCTAACCAATTATATTGTTATACCGAATATTGGTAAATTGTATTCATTTAAAATTTACAGGAAAACAAAAGCGGATACCGGGTTTATACAAGTTGCCGAAACGAAAAGCCACCGCTACCGATGCGATATAATGTTACTCCATATGCTGTAACCTGGGAAGATAAACAGTATTACGGGAGAGACGTAAGTTATAAAATCGTTGCCTGTGATAAAAAGAAAAATGAAATTTGCGAAATGAATATTACCTGGGAAAAGATCCCAGGCGAGTAATCCTACTATTTTAAATTAATTCCATGCAACCACAGCTTCCTTGTTATACTTGCTCCTGTATTCAACAGGTGATAGTCCCGTTATTCTTTTGAAAACATTTCTAAACGCTTTTGTATCGGAATAGCCAACTTCATACATTACTTCATTTACATTCTTTCTTCCCTTCTCCAGGTTTTTTTTCGCTGCTTCAATTTTTACACGCTGAATATATTCCATTACTGTATTGGCAGTTGCTTTTTTAAACCGGCGTTCCATATTTCTTCTGCCCAGTGCAAACATGGATGCTAACTGGTCAACAGTTATTTTTTCTTCAAAATTATTTTCAATATACTCCTGTGCTTGTTTTATTGGTTCATCTTCATGGGTTTTCTGACCTCTGAAGATTGTAAAAGGGGATTGGCTTACGCGATCGATGTCTATCATAAATCTTTTTGCAATAAGTATTGCAACATCACGCCCTGCATATTTTTCAACGATGTATACCAGCAGATTTAAAAAAGAGTAAGCGCCACCGCTTGTATAAATCCCGTCTTCCTCGGTTATAATTTTATCATCTACCAGGGTTACCTCAGGAAACATTGTTCGGAAATCATTGGCGGCGGTCCAGTGCGTTGAACATTGCCTGCCATTTAGTAAGCCTGTTCCCGCAAGAAAAAAAGATGCAATGCAGAGCGTTGCAACCTCGGCTCCATCCTCATACTGTTTTTTTATCCAGGGAACAAACGCTGCATTCTCTTCCATCGCTTGTTTTGGTTCTCCATGTATGGCAGGAATAACAATAAGGTCAGTCTTTTTTACATCATTTATTAATACATCCGGCTCTATCGTAAATAGCCCGTTTCGCTGGCTTATTTCTTTTGAAATGCCCACCAGTTGTACCTTAACCAGAGGTGGTTTCCCCATGCCCTTCATCACCGAATTCACTTCATTAAATATCTGGTGGGTTCCTTCTATATTCACTACGCTCGTGTGGCCGTGTGGAATAATTATTGAGATGTGTTTCATACCTGGATAATTTAAAATTTGAATTATTTGTGGACAAAATTAAGTAACATTTTTGTCGCAATCAACCTCTTAGATTGCCGCATTTACACCCCGCAACTTTTAACTGCCTATAGTAGGTTTGTGATATGAAAAAAAGCAACATGGAAATCTATAAATTGGAAAATGACATAAAGGTTTTTGGAAAACGTGTAACAAATTTTCCAGAAGGCATCCAGGAAGCATTTGATGAATTAATAAACAAGACGGGAGATCCTGCCGGATCCCGTTCTTACTACGGAATAAGTGAATTTAAAAACGGCGAGCTGTTTTATTATGCAACCGCAGATGGAAAAGTTTCCGGCGAAGCCAAAAAAAATAATTATTCCCGCTATATTATTCAAGAAGGGGAGTATCCATATCTGAATTACATGACTGGCGCACAAAGACAGGCTCAATAAAAAACCTTTGTGATGAGCTGGTAAAGGATAACCATACCGACAAAACAAAACCTTGCGTTGAATGGTACAAAAATGATGATGAAATGTGGTGTATGATTAGAACCAGATCTCAATAATAATTTTAACCCTAAAAAATAGTTATGATTACAAGCACACTTGATACAAAGAAACTATTCGTATCGCTGGACGAAACATTTACTGAATTAATACAAGTAATTTCTTCCGCGGAGAATAGATTGATTAATGTCGCTCCACCCGACGATGAGCATTTTAAAAATAGCTGGACGCCTGCCCAGGTGGCAGTCCATATTACCAAGTCGAATAAAGGCATGGCACAAGCACTACAAATGGAAGGCAAAGTCTGTGAAAGAGATCCTCGTGAAAGAGTGATCGAAATAAAAAAAATGTTTCTCGATTTTACCATCAAATTTCAGTCTCCCGAATTTATTATTCCTGAAAAAAATATTTATCAAAAAGAAATCCTTATTGCCCATCTTAAAAAATCAATTGAGCACTTAAGAGTAACTGCCGTTACATGTGATCTTTCTGAGGTTATTAACCTGCCTGCATTTGGTGAAATAACAAAAGTTGAGATATTGCATTTTGTATTATATCATACGCAAAGACATATTCACCAGTTAAAAAATATATTAGAGGCTTTGGGAAAAAATTAAACTATCATTTTCAAGTAAAATTCAATTAAGATGAAAACAAAAACAGCAAAGAAAAATTTCATGGAAGTTCTCATAAATCTATATAAATGGCACACAAAATTGTTCGGGAATGTTATTGCAGATATTTCCGACAAGGATGCAAGTAACCGTTTAGGAACAAAGGCCAATCATGTTGCGTGGCTCGCAGGAAGCCTTGTTCACGAACGATACGAGGTTGCAAAATTTGCAGGCAAAGAGTTAAAGCAAACCTCACACGAACTTTTTAACGATCATAAAGGCATACAGGATGATATAATTTATCCTTCGCTTTCTGAGTTCAAAAAAGATTGGGAAATTATAAGCCGGGTTTTGAAAAGTGCATTGGAGAATTTATCTGAAGAACAATTGAATGCTCCCGATCCATATGAAATGCCAGGAGAGGATCTCACTTTTTTTGATTCAATTACCGGCATGATCGATCGGGAATCATATTGCATAGGGCAGATTGGTTTATACCGAAGGCTTTTAGGATATGAGGCAATGAAATACAATTAGCTTTTGCCGAAGCCTATTAACACAACTACATAAGATATAATTAACACACACTAAAATAAAAAATCATGAAAGAAATTAATGTGTATCTCGGTTTTAACGGCAAATGCCGCGAAGCCATGAACTTTTATAAGGAATGCATAGGCGGGGGTGACCTTACCCTGCAAAGCGTTGGTGATTCTCCAATGGCAGACCAGATGCCTCCGGGTTTCGATAAAGATCAAATACTTCACTCAACATTGGTAAAAGACGGTATTACCATTATGGGCACTGACATGTCGCGGGCTAAATCGGTGGAGGGAAACACCGTGCAGATTTGTGTGCAATGCAGCAGTGCTGAAGAGATACAGTCTTTGTTCACCAAGCTTTCTCAAGGAGGAACTGTAGATGATCCGCTAAAGGAACAATTTTGGGGAGATACTTTTGGAGCCGTAACCGATAAGTATAATAAGCCATGGATGTTTAACTACAGTAAAAAGTAAATGACTGCGAAGAATTTATATCGCTCCATTATTTCAAAATGTGTTAGCAAAATATAAAAATTATGACGACGAAAATTTTTGTGAATTTACCCGTGAAGGATCTCAATAAATCGAAGGATTTTTTTGCCAGGCTTGGCTATTCATTTAATTCGCAATTTACTAATGAGAGTGGAGCCTGCATGATTATAAGCGATGATATATTTGTGATGCTACTGACAGAAATTTTTTTTAAAACATTTATTAAAAAGGAGATTGCGGATACCTCAAAAACTACAGAGTCGCTTATTTGTCTTTCGGCTGAAAGCAGGCAAGACGTGGATGAACTGGTAAAAAAAGCAGTTGCTGCGGGTGCAACAACTTACAGGGAGCCGCAAGATGAAGGGTTTATGTATGGACACGGCTTTGAAGATTTGGACGGCCATATTTGGGAAATTATGTGGATGGATATGGCTTCAATAAAAAAAGATTAAAGAGAAAAATATAGTTGTATCATAAACGTATATATAAAATAGGAGTAGTAAGAATTGTGCAACTTTCACCAACTATAAACTAATTATTCCGTCCCTGTAAAAATTCAAAATGTTGAATAATTTTGGAATGCTTCTTGTTAAATTGCAGTCTGGTTTGAAGGTTACCTATTCCTTTGTGACCAGCCTGTTGATTGCCTGCGTGAAGAACTTTTTAATCCAATAGTTCTGGATTCGTTACAACACAATGCTCGTTTATCTCTAAAAAATGACTAATGGTAGAAGTCTTTAAAACTAATGTAAAAGATCATGATTATGCAAACAGGCTGATCGAACAGATCCACAAAAATTTTATTGGCTATAACGCAAATTTTGACTTGCAGGATTGTGATAATATTTTGCGTATAAAATCCATAACCGGTATAATAGAAAGTAATCCTCTCATAAGTTTTCTTGAACAATTCGGATGTGAAGCAGAAATACTAGGGGATGAAATTAAACAGTTGCCGGGTTTTAAAATTCTCTGCCAATAGGAAGGATCAACAAACCTGTACCGGATGATAGAAAATCTCTTCGATAAATATTTTTTACCCGTTTTTTTCATAAATAAAAAGATAACCTATGTTTAAGCATACAAGAGCGTTTAGTGGTTTTTCAGTTAATGATATTGAAAAAGCAAAAAAATTTTATAGCGAAACACTTGGGCTGGAAGTAAAAGACAATCCTATGGGATTGATAGAATTGCAGATTACAGGGAATAACAACATCATTATTTATCCTAAGCCCAATCATGAATCTGCAACGTTTACTATTCTCAATTTTCCTGTTGATGATATAGAAAAGGCAGTAGATACATTAATTGCAAAGGGCGTAACATTTGAGCAATACAAAGAATTAAAAACTAATGAGAAGGGAATAAGCGCCAATCCCCGCGGGCCAAAGATCGCATGGTTTAAGGATCCCGCAGGAAATATTTTATCTGTTCTTGAGCAAAAATAAAATTAATTCAAATCCATTTGATTCGTCGTTGACATAAATCCCCGTGTTGGCGGTAATTTTGACAAACAACCTTATAACTTTCACATTTGAAAAAATCATTGCTATTTTTATTGGTACTGATTGTTTTTGTTATTCACAATTGTGTCGCCCAGTTTGACACAACAACTTTAAATCGATTTACGGTCTACTTTTTTTTGTCTTCAGAAGACTCTGCAAAAAAAGATATGGCTCTTAAATATATTTCGGACAGCCCATCTTCTATTGAACCACACACGTTAATGATGGCAGGGATGATTTTATATGCAAAAGGTTATAAGGACAGTTCTATGTATTGGATATATTTAGGTGATATAAGAGCGAGATTCTTGTCAAGTTTATATACGGAGCGTTCTATGGCTGCTTTGTATACATCGTTTCATGCAATTGCCGTTGAAATAACACGAGATTATGCAAAGAATAATGTCCAAACCCTTTGTAAAAAACTAAATCAGGCGCTTAATTATGACAGCTTAAATCCCTTAAACCCATTAGAATTTTTAGACGCCCCGACCGACACGTCACAATATATTCCCATTGAAGAATGGAAGCAACACTATGACATTGTAAGACAAACTTATCATCATCTTGAAGAGGAGATTCTACAAAATGGGAATTCTATTTTTGAAGACAAGAAGAAAAACCAAAAATAAAAATTACCACCAAATGCTCGAACTTTAATAAACCCGTCATTTTTCAGCTACAATTGAAAATGAATTTTAATCTTAATAAAATTAAGGCCTGATTTTTTTTGTAATTTTCATTTTGGAATAATAGATAAAAATGAACTTTATGAAATACATTTTCAGCTTAATTTTATTAATGACCTTTACTCCCTTTTTTTTGGAAGCACAGGACTGGTCGAATCTTGCCCGTTATAAAGATGAAAATGCACAGCTTGGTGCGCCTGCCGCAAATGAAAACCGTATAGTGTTTATGGGCAATTCGATTACGGAAGGCTGGATTAAAACTATACCTGGATTTTTTGCTGGGCGCCCTTATGTTGATCGTGGCATAAGCGGGCAAACAACTCCACAAATGCTTATAAGATTTAAACCAGACGTGATTGACCTGAAACCTAAGGTTGTTGTAATTCTTGCGGGAACCAATGATATTGCCGGTAATACCGGTCCTTCAACTCTTGAAATGATTGAAGATAATTTATCATCTATGGCACAGCTTGCCAAAGCAAATAACATAACTGTTATTCTTTCATCAGTACTTCCTGTCTACGATTATCCGTGGAAGCCGGGATTGGCTCCGGCTGAAAAAATTGTTACATTAAATCAATGGATAAAGAAGTATGCTGATGAAAATAATTTTATTTATCTCGATTATTTTTCATCGATGGTTGACGATCGCAAGGGCATGAAAGCAGCCTACTCCGGTGATGGGGTTCATCCAAATGAAGCAGGGTATAAGGTAATGGGAGAATTTGCTGAAAAAGCTATTGCAACAGCTTTTCAAAAGAATGTTTCCGTCTCTTCTCAAAAATCACCGGTTTTCGATCATAAGACTGTGTACGTGGTTGACTTGGAAAAAAGTACAGCGTTTTATGAAAATGTAATGCAGTTGGAAAGAATTTCAGAACCTTTTAAAGATGGCAAGCATAATTGGTTTAAGATTGGCGAACATAGCCAGTTGCATGTTGTCAGCGGGGCTTCTGCAATTATACCGCACGACATAAATATTCATCTTGCTTTTAAGGTGGCATCATTGCCTGACTTTATAAAACATCTCGACAAATTTCTCATCAAATATGGAAACTGGCAGGGAGAAAAAAAAGTACAGATGCGTCCTGACGGCGTGGGACAAATTTATTTCCAGGATCCCGATGGATATTGGATTGAGGTAAATGATGATATGTTTTAGAACGTCTAAAAATTCTGTGATGAATAATCAAAAACTTTCTCAATTGCCGCTCGAAGAATGGGAGCAAACAAAAATAACCTTACATCTTTACCTGCAGATATTGGGTAAAATTCAACTGGCATTGATGCCACGGAAAAATCATTGGTGGAACATTACAGATCTCATTTGCCCCACCGGTATGGCAACGCACTTGATTCCTTATGAAAATGAAAAAGAAACATTCCAGGTAACGCTAAATTTCTTACTCCACAGGGTTGAGGTTTGTACCAGTAAAAAGGAGCATGAATCCTTTCCACTATATGACGGATTAAGTGTTGCTGAATTTTATAAAAAATTATTTGATATTTTTGACAAATTAAAAATAAGTGTAAAAATTGTCGATACACCCTACGATGTCCCTGCTGAAAAAAAGCCATTTTCTCAAATTGATAATTTTCATTCTTACCAATCGGAGTATGTTGAAAGATATTGGCGGATATTGGTTTGGATAAGTCAGGTGTTTAATAAATTTGGAGGTGAGTTTTATGGGAAAACGTCTCCGGTTCAATTGTACTGGCACCATATGGATATTGTTGTTACAAGATTTTCGGGGAGAAAAGGGCCGGCTCTTCCGGGAGATTCTTCTACTGCCAACAAGGATGCATATTCGCATGAAGTAATTAGCTTCGGCTTCTGGGCGGGTGATGAAGCAACAAGATTTCCAACTTTTTATTCCTATACATATCCCGCTCCTGAAGGGCTCGATAAGCAACCATTACTGCCATCGACAGCCAAATGGGTTGATAATAACGGCAGCCCTATGGCCATACTTTTGTATGATGATATTTATAATAAGGAAAATCCCGAAGACCTGTTATTAGGTTTCCTGGAAAGTGCATATAAAGCTGGAGCAACACTTGCAGGCTGGAATATGGAAGATTTGAAAGTACCATCTTTGAAAGATTTGTAATACTTATGCCTGGTTAGTGCTTACGCATTTTGCACGGAGTTCGATATTTTACAAACGTTTAAAAGTCTTCAAATCTTTTTCACCTTTTTTTTGATCAAAAAAAATATTAATGATCACTGTTGAAAATGTCACAAAGGTTTTTGGAAATAAAAGGGCAGTTGATGATATTTCATTTGAAGTCGACGAAGGTGAAAATGTTGTATTGCTTGGTACAAGCGGTTGTGGTAAAACAACAACGCTCCGGATGATTAACAGGCTTACGGAGGTTACGTTAGGAAATATTAGTGTTGCAGGTAAAAATATTACAGATGTTTCGCCCGAGGAGCTCAGAAGAAGTATCGGTTATGTATTGCAACACAATGGCCTCTTTCCTCATTATACAATAGCTGAAAATATCGCGATAGTGCCGGAACTTTTGAAATGGCCTAAACAAAAAATAAAGAGCAGGACTTCTGAATTACTGGAACAGCTTCATCTTCCGCAGGATTATTTATCTCTTTATCCAACGGAACTTAGCGGCGGCCAGCAGCAAAGGGTAGGGCTTGCACGGGCGCTTGCTGCCGATCCTCCGGTACTATTAATGGATGAGCCTTTCGGCGCATTAGATGCGGTAACACGTGCAGACATAACCAATGAGTTCAGCAAGCTTGAAGTTTTGAAAAATAAAACAATTGTTTTAGTGACTCATGATATACGGGAAGCATTTCAGTTAGGAGATAAAATTTTGTTGATGGATAGAGGTAAAATTGTGCAGGAAGGCACACCGGCCAACCTGCTTTTACGTCCTGCAAATAATTTTGTTTCCCGGTTTTTTGAAGACCAACGGATGCAGCTTGAACTAAATGCTGTCTTAATTAAAGATATCTGGCCGAATCTTTTGTCGCAAAAAAATGGCAATGATTTGAAAACAATCAATGATAATGTAACGATTTGGGAAGTATTAAATATTTTATCAGGCCAGGAGCAAAATAGTGTTGCAATAGAACATTCGATTACGGGCGAAGTGAAGCACGCAGGATATGAGTCTTTATTTACTGGCCTTGGCGCATTTAAACAAGGCAGCAATGAATGAGCCCGGGCAATCACTATTTGACTTTATGCGGGAGCAATCCGGCAAAATATTTGACCAGTTGCTGGCGCATATCGGGCTTACTTTCATTTCATTGCTTATCGCTGTTGCCATCGGTGTTCCATTGGGAATTTTTATCTCTAAAAGAAAAAAAATATCGGGTTTTGTTTTAGGATTTACGGGCGTATTACAAACCATTCCAAGCATTGCATTGCTTGGTTTTATGATTCCATTGTTAGGCATTGGCCCAAAACCCGCCATAGTGGCTCTGTTTCTATATGCGCTCTTACCTATCGTGAGAAATACTTTTACCGGTATCACGGGGGTTGATGCTTCTGTAAGAGATGCGGCAAAAGGTATGGGTATGAATAGCAGGCAAATACTTACAAAGGTAGAACTGCCGTTAGCCCTTCCCGTTATGCTGGCAGGCATTCGTACGGCTACTGTTATAAATGTGGGTGTGGCAACGCTTGCTGCATATATCGCCGCAGGAGGATTGGGCGAATTTATTTTTGGAGGCATAGCGCTTAATAATACTAATATGATTCTTGCCGGCGCAATTCCTGCGGCATTATTAGCAATCTTCTTTGACTTCATTTTATCAAAAGTTCAAAAAATAAATCTTAAAAAATTAAGAACCGGTTTCTGGTTATTGCCCGTGAGTATTGTTTTTTTATCGTCGTTTTATTTGCTGCCGGACATCTACGGAAGTAAAATGCTTGCCGGCTTTACACCTGAATTTATGGGCAGGCAGGACGGTTACCTGGGGCTAAAAAAGGTTTATCACTTAAATATCAGGAATGTTGTTATAAGTGATGCCGTCATGTATAAGGCTGCTTATGAAAAAAAGCTAGACGTAATAAGTGGTTACAGTACAGATGGACGGCTAAAAGCTTTTGATTTGGTTGTGCTTGATGATGACAAAAAAATTTTCCCACCGTACTATGTTGCTCCAGTTATCCGTGAAGACGTATTGAAAAAATATCCTGAGGTTGAAAATGTATTGAACCAGTTAGCCGGCCACATCAATGATTCTATAATGACCGATTTAAATTATCGCGTGGATTATTTGAAGCAAAGCCCTGACAAAGTTGCCAGGGATTTTTTGATGGAACAAAGTTTGTACAAAGAATCGCGGAATGGTGATAGAGGTGTAATAAAAATTGGTTCAAAGATTTTTGGTGAGCAATATATACTTACCGCTATGTATTCAATGCTGATTAATGGAAACACAAATTTGCAGGTAGAAACGAAAACAGGATTAGGGGGCACAAAAATTTGTTTTGATGCCTTAACCAATAACCAGATTGATATGTACCCTGAATATACAGGCACTGCACTGCTGGTAATCTTGCAGGCTCCTGATTCCACAGTAAAAAGGTTGAATAGTAATAAAGAAAAAATTTACGATTATGTGCAAGCCCGTTTTCATGAGAAATATCATCTGAAATGGTTGCAACCTGTCGGCTTCAATAATTCGTATGCTTTAATGATGCGCAGAGAACAATCAAAGCGTATCGGTGTTAATAGTATTTCAGACCTGGTAAATTATCTTGACAAAAAATAATAATGACTCTTTTAGAAAAATATTTTGCAGTAAGAAAATATACTGAGGAAATCTGCAAGCCACTTATAACCGAAGATTATGTGGTGCAGCCCGTTGTGGACGTAAGCCCGCCCAAATGGCATATCGGCC
This sequence comes from Chitinophagales bacterium, assembly GCA_038258875.1. Taxonomy (GTDB): domain Bacteria; phylum Bacteroidota; class Bacteroidia; order Chitinophagales; family Chitinophagaceae; genus Ginsengibacter. The sequence continues at coordinate 10,833 of JBBSPK010000030.1, read as the reverse complement.
ATACGACCTGGTTTTTTGAAACATTTATCCTAAACCCCAATATGGAGAACTACGAGGAGTTTGATCCACAATACAATTATGTATTCAACAGCTATTACGAAACTGTGGGTGCAAGAGTGATTCGTACAGATCGTGGAAATTTAAGCAGGCCTTCTGTTGACGACGTGTATAAATTTCGGAGACATATTGATGATGCCATGGATAAATTTTTACAAACGTCACCGTCAAAAGAATTGGAAGAATTATTAATACTGGGTCTGAATCATGAGCAACAGCATCAGGAGCTTTTATCAACTGATATAAAATATATTTTAGGTAACAATCCTTTGTTCCCTGCTTATGAACTTTCAGTAAACGGGAATGGTAATTCCCCGGCAAAAAAAGCTACATCATTCATTAAAATCAAAAAGGGAATTTATGAAATTGGGTATGCAGGCAACGATTTTTGTTTTGATAATGAATTAAGCAGGCACGAGGTGTTGGTACAGGATTTTAGTATTGCAAATGAATTGGTAACCAATGGCGAGTTCCTTGAATTTTTGAATGCAGGCGGCTATAAAAATTTTAATTACTGGCATGCTGAAGGCTGGGACTGGGTTAAAACCAATGCTATAAATTCTCCCTTGTACTGGCATTTAGTTGATGATGCCTGGCACAATTATACGCCACATGGTTTACAAAAAGTAAATATGCGTGAGCCGGTTTGTCATGTAAGTTTTTATGAAGCATCCGCCTACGCCTCATGGAAAGGGATGAGGCTTCCTACAGAGTTTGAGTGGGAGATCGCTGCGCAGCAATTTGATTGGGGAAAAAGATGGGAATGGACCGAGAGCGCTTACCTGCCTTATCCCGGTTTTGCAAAGGCGCCTGGTGCAATAGGCGAGTACAATGGAAAATTTATGGTAAATCAAAAAGTGTTGAGAGGTGCCTCAGAAGTAACACCGCCGGGACACAGCCGCATAACGTACCGGAATTTTTTTCATCCTCATTTGCGCTGGCAATTCACGGGAATAAGATTGGCACAATAATATATGCTGAAGTAAAATGAATGCGAATCAATTTTTAGAGGATGTATTGAAAGGCTTGCAATCAACTCCCAAATATCTTCAATCAAAATATTTTTACGATAAGAGAGGTGATGAATTGTTCCAGGAGATTATGAAATGTGAAGAATATTACCTCACCAATTGTGAATTGGAAATATTTTCAACACAAACGGCAAGGCTTGCCGATATCATCATCGATCAACACAGAAATTTTGATGTGGTGGAATTAGGGCCTGGAGATGCTGTAAAATCTTTATATCTTTTAAAAGAATTAGTAAATAAGAATGCAATTAGTACTTATTTCCCGGTAGATATTTCCAATAACATTATTGACCTGCTTCAAAAAAAACTTCCCGAACATTTGCCAAAACTCAATATTCACGGGCTTAATGGCGAATATCTTTCTATGCTTACTGCCGCAAAAAAAATTTCTGATAAAATAAAACTTGTTTTATTTCTCGGTTCAAATATTGGAAATATTCCCAAAGAAGAAGTGAATGAATTCTGCAGGGAATTGCGCAAACAGCTTTCCATTGGCGATATGTTGTTGGTCGGGATTGATCTTAAAAAAAATCCGCGGCAAATTCGTGCGGCATATGATGATCGTAATGGCTTTACCCGGGAATTTAATCTTAATCTCTTAAAACGTATTAACAGGGAGTTAGCAGGAAGTTTTAATATAGAAGACTTTGAACATTATTCAAGCTATGACCCCATAAGTGGCGCCTGCAGAAGCTTCCTGGTTTCTTTAAAAGATCAGGAGGTTTCAATTGGAAGTGATAACGCTTTCCATTTTGCAAAAGACGAAGTTGTTTACATGGAAATTTCTCAAAAATATAATATAGAGGAAACCGATATAATAGCTAACCAAAGCGGCTTTATACCGGTTGCACATTTTTTTGATAAAAACAAATGGTTTACTGATGTGATTTGGAGATGTGTTTGATCGAGGCTGATCAACTATCGCGGGTAACTACGGTCAATTGTCATTATGTCAATAAGTCAATAACTAAGCTGAACAGTTTAATAACTAAAATTCTTAAATAGTATCTTCTTGTTTTACCAGCACTGTTAATTGTGAAGGAATAATTTCTGCTTTTACCGCGTGAATCTTTCCTTTATATTCTCCATCAATTTGAAAGTGTGTTTTTTTTCTTGTTAGTATAGTCGCAGTTTTGGTTTGAAATATTTCCACCGTGTGAGGGCTAAATTTCTTATAACTCAACAACATCTTAAATAATTCAAATACAGGAAATTTTTTAAAGATTATAATCTCAAATAATCCGTCCCCGATGTCTCCATCGGGATTAATAAGTGCTCCGGTGCCATATTTCCGGGCGTTGGCAATTACTACCATATATGCGTCTGTTGTGAAATCTTCAGTGTCTGTTTTTATATGTGCTTTCATCAGCTTTCTTCGCCACAATGCTTTCACCACCATCCTGGTATATCCCCACATTCCTCTCAGCTTATTTTCACTGAAATATTTTATGAGCCTTGCATTCAATCCAAAATCACTTAGGTGAAGGCTGATATCATCATTTATTTTTATTACATCACACTGTTTCAATTTCCCATGTACGATGATATCGAGTGCCTCTTTAAGTTTTTCAGGAATGCCCAGTTCCTTTGCCATACCATTAGCCGAACCTGCCGGCAAAATACCCATAGATAAATTTGAGCCAAGCAGGTGTTTGGCAAGGAGCGCCACAGTTCCGTCACCTCCCACTGCTACTACTCTCGTTATTGATAATTTTTTAATCCAGTAGTCTACTGATCCGGTATCATCTTTGCCCGTGAGAATATAAATTTCAATCGTGTGGGCAAGATCTTTAAAATAATTGCGGATGGCATTTTCCCAATCAAATTTTTTCTTGCCGCCCGATACCGGGTTAAGGACAAATAATATTTTGAGGTTTGAAGTATTTTCCATTATATCTTTCATATCCTGTAAATGAAATTCAAAATTGTAAATAAAGAAAAAAAAGTTTAGTTGCTTAAAAGGATAACACGCGAAATATTGCATTTGTTCAGGCTGAATCATCACCCGGTCATTCGGGTCTATAATGCTTATGGCAATTCGGGAAAAATAATTGCGTTTGGGCACGTGCTTAAACTGAGCCCGATGTTACGTAAAACTTACCGGCAAACCTGGATAATCAATTTTTTTTCAATGCTGCGTCTTTTTATGGTGAAGCCCTATAAAGGTGCCAGGCTTTCAATGGAGTGGGAGGGGAAGATATTGTATACACAGGCACAGGGTGATGGATTTTTTAAATTTGAGTGGCCGACAGAAATATCTCCAACGCAAGGCTGGCACAGTATTTCAGTGCATCTGGAGGAGGAGAAGTATAAGGCGAAAAAAATTGAAGGTAAAGGACAAGTATATATTCCTTTTGATTCAACCTATGCTTTTGTATCAGATATTGATGATACGTTCTTAATATCGCACTCTTCACGGCTGCGGAGGAGATTATATGTGTTGTTTACCAAAAATGCGAGGAGCAGGAAACCCTTCGATGGCGTTGTAAATCACTATCAGTTACTGGCTTCATCAGCAAAGCAAAAAGGTATGAATAATCCTTTTTTTTATGTGTCAAGTAGTGAGTGGAATCTTTTTTATTTTATCAAAGAATTTTCAAGGCAAAACGGGCTACCTGAAGGTGTATATCTCCTGAGTGAATTAAAAAAGTTAAGCGAAGTATTACGAACCGGGCAAAATAAACACGCAACAAAGTTTATGCGGATAGTAAGAGTTATTGAATTTTATCCGCACCTGAAATTTATTTTATTCGGAGATGACTCACAGGAAGATCCCAATATTTATGCAGCATTGGTAAATCATTTTAAAGAAAAAATTTTTGCGGTTTATTTACGCCGGGTGCATAAAAATAAATACGTGAGTGTGGAAAAGACCGTTGAAAATATAATTGCGGCGGGTACTCATTGCTGTTATTTCAGGCATAGCTCCGAAGCAATTGCTCATTCAAAAAGCATCGGGCTAATTGAAGAGGAATTATCAGTTCATTGATGAAAAAAAAGAGGCCGTTCAGTATGCCTTTTCGGGAGCTGTTGAAAAAAGTTATACTTATAATTGCATGTTTAACCGTAGCTGGAGTAGTTTATCTTCATCAGAAAAGCCATAGGTTATATCAAAAAACATAAAATTAAATGGTGCAATTATTATTCCGCCGCCATAGCCTACATGTAAAGTGTTCGATTTTTCGGAAGGCAACCAAACCCTGCCATTATCAACAAAGCCGAGCAACCCTACTTTACCACTGAAGAGATAACTTTTTACTTTACTAATAAAACGAAGTTCGTTGCTGTTATAAAAAGCAGTCTTCCCATAAAACCTTTGTAGTTGAAATCCCCGAAGATTCTGCCCACCACCGATGGAAGGATATTGATAAAATTCAGGATCCCCATCAACAGATTCAATACCACCGGATATTGCCAAAGAAAATTTAGAAACAAGAGGAAGATACAACTGGAAATTTCCACCATATTTCCAGAAGGAACGACTCGTTTGTTTCAAATTTTGCGTGAAGGAAACACCTGCCGAGATTTTAAGTCCTTTTTCGGGAACAATTGGATCATCGGTTTTAGAAAAACTGTATCCCGCATTAACTCCTCCAAAACTTTTTATTGCAAAGACATTTAAATCCAGGGGAGCAATAATTTTAGCAGTATAACGGCTTTCATCATTTATGATTTTGACACTTCGATAAGACACGTTGAACTGGTAATTACTATTTCCAACCTTCCTGCTTAATTCAATATTTCCAGACCCCTCTTTTGAACGCATCCGGTTAAAGTCCCTGTCTTTAGTCGTGAGGACACTTTCATTTCCAAGGCCATAAAAGTTAGTCCATCGCACCAAATCATAATTCGCAAGCAAGCCAAGATCCCATTTTCCAATTGTGTGAGGAAAAATTCCCGAGTAAGTAAAGCTAAAGGCCCTTTGGGTAATTGAATAGTGTACACTTATACCTTGTTTAAACACATACGGTATTGTTTTAGTTTTCCAGTTATGATGTTCCCACCTGTAACTTAATCCAAGATAAACGCGGTCTGCCATGCTATAAAATAATGAGGGCTTAAATCCTCTTTTATCATAAACATAACTCCTGTAGGTGTATTCGTGAATCGAGCTGTCTTCGGACAAACGTTTTCTTATTTTTCTGGCTGATTCAACGTAATTGGCCGTATCATCATAAATAATGGTCTTTGTTTTATTTCCTGCCACAGAATTAAGTAACATCGAATCTCTGTCAAAACCACCAATCATTCTTATCCTGATTCCGTTTTTTACTTTTCCTTCCGTTGTATAAACATCGTTTCCCGACAGGCCGAATAGTCTTACTACATTTGTTTCCTTCGTTAGAAAAACCCGGGAATAATAGGCCTTCTTTACCTTCGATCCTTCTTTATTAATGTTATATAGATTAACTGAAGTCTCATTATCGTTTAATCTTTTTACTTCAAAATAATCAGTTCCCTTAGTACCAACGATTTCGACTTCTTTCGTCAGGAACAAATAATATTTCATCGAATATTCCAACAAACGATCCCGCCTTGATTTTAGATTTGAAATAATTTTTTTCCCCGATATAGCAAAAATTTTAGGTGGTAATTTTTTTACTGCTGTTTCTATTACCTGATTAGTGAGAGAAGCTTGCAATTGCTTTGTTATCTTTTCCCAGTCAGTCTTAGTTAATTCATTTAAAAACAACCTGTCCAGCCCCCTCTCTTCATAAGTAAGTGTTTTTACATTGTGAATGCGATCTTTAAAGCTTTGAAAATATTTCATCCCTGAGTAAAATATGGCCGCATCGAGTAATACACCGTTATGCTTAAAATAGGCCTGGTCCCTGTCCTGGGGCACAGGTACAAAAATTTTCTTTTTTCCTTTTTCCCTAACGCCCCATTCCCATTGCTTCTCATGCCTGTCCCAATCTCCGATTAGCATATCAAAAAGCCGTGCTTTTAAAAATGCTTCCTGGTCAACTGTGTTTTCAGTTTCATCCTGGAGTTTTTGCATCACCTCATCGGTGCCATAAAACTTGTCAAAGCTCCCAAGGTTGGCTGCATTGCTCCAGTCCCCCTCTATCTTTTGTTCAAACAAATAAACATTGTTGCCAACCTTTTCATTAAAACTATCAAGGGCCTGTTGTCTTGGTACATATACGTATTCGGGATTTGTGTGGTAAATGCCCGCTGCATCTGCCATAATGGGCACCGTGATTGCTCCATAAGGATGTGACATGGAAACTTCATCGTTTGCTATCGCTTCAATAAAAGTTCCCCTGAAATTTTCAGGCAAAACTTTTCCAAGCCTTTTATCCACTGAACGAAGAGTGTACTCCTTACCATCTTTGGTTTCAAGATGCAATGATGTAGTCTGATGCCCTCCTCCTTCTTTTTGCGGGATAAGACCGCCCTTTGTATCATCCAATAAAAGAACAGGCAGTTGAATGGGAGTACTCCATTCCTTCCGGTAATTTTTGCCCCAAAGAAATTTATGTAAGGCCGAGCGTTTATATTGTGGGCCGGCACTTATTAGCTTGAATTTTGAAGTAGTATCATCCGGAGATTGTTGTTGAGCAATTGTTGTATTTAAAACAAAAAGCAGCGGTAACCATAAAAATAATCTATAGAGAAACTTCATTTGGATAGTTTGAATATTATACTAAAAACCCTGCCAATGATTCTTTTATATTTTAAAATTACTCCACTTATTTAGCCTAAAAAATTGAAACGCATGAAGGTAAACTTAGCATAAATCTATAATTGATGTATCCCGCTTTTTCGTAAACAATTTATATTTAATAGCAATTTAATTAAAATAATTGCCGCATTCACTACTTTAGGTAACAATTTAAGTGCTGCAAAAAGGAATATTTAAAAATTTATGAGCGTAACAGTACCTGTTTTAAATACTCTAAACAAAATTCAAAATAATTTCCTGAATTAAAAACAAAAAATTATGTGGTGGATATATGCCCTGCTCTCTGCATTGTTTGCAGCACTTACGGCCATCTTTGCTAAGGTAGGTATTAGAGGTGTAGATACAGATTTGGCAACAGCGATAAGAACTGTTGTAATATTAGTTGTTGCATGGGGCATCGCCTTTTTCCGGGGAGGAGCGGCAACGATAAACAGTCTTACAAAGCAAAATATTATTTTTCTGTGTTTATCCGGGCTTGCTACGGGCCTGTCATGGATATTTTATTTTAAAGCGTTACAGCTCGGAAAAGTATCACAGGTAGCCCCTGTTGATAAATTAAGTGTTGCTATTGCAATAATACTTTCAGTGATTTTTTTAGGAGAAGTACTTACTCCTAAGGTGGCTATAGGGGCACTTATGATTATTGGCGGAACCATCGTTCTCATTTTATAAAATTGTCAAGTGCACTACGAAACCTGGTGAAAAAATATTTTTTCTTTCGATAATTAATCGTAATATTGCGATTGGATTATGGGCGCAACAAAATCATATAGTTTCACAACGAAAGAAAATAAACTTGCTAAGTATGCAAAAGCATTGGCACACCCCGCCAGGATTTCTATTTTAAAATTACTGGTGAAAAAGCAAGCCTGTGTATGCGGAGATATTGTTGATGAACTGCCCCTTTCTCAAAGTACCATTTCACAGCACTTAAAAGAATTAAAGGAAGCCGGATTAATTAAGGGCGATATTGAAGGAGCCAAAGTATGCTATTGCATTGATGAGAAAGAATGGAAAGCAGCACAGGGTTGGCTTGACCAGCTCTTTGATTCTTACGATGGTAACTGTTGTTAATGTTTATATCTTTTTACATAAAAAAATAAAAAATGGAAACGCAAAACAATCTAAAAGAACTGGTAAAGCAAAAATATTCAGAAATAGCTTTACAGGATAAAGAAACCAATGCATCTTCCTGTTGTGGTTCGGGCGGCTGCAGTACTGAAGTGTATAATATTATGTCAGAAAATTACAGCGAGCTTGAGGGATATAACCCGGATGCCGACCTAGGTTTAGGCTGCGGATTGCCTACACAGTTTGCAAAAATTAAAAAGGGAGATGTGGTTGTTGACTTAGGAAGTGGGGCGGGTAATGACGCGTTTATCGCACGGCATGAAACCGGCGAAACAGGTAAAGTTATTGGCATTGACTTTACTCCCGCTATGATTGAAAAGGCAAGAAGTAACGCTGAGCTACGTGGATTTAATAATGTTGAATTCAGGCAGGGTGACATAGAAAGTATGCCCTTGACTTCAAATGTTGCAGACGTGATTGTAAGTAACTGTGTACTCAACCTGGTACCCAATAAAGATGGCGTTTTTGAAGAAATTTTTCGTGTATTAAAACAGGGTGGACACTTTAGTATTTCTGATATTGTTTTGGAAGGCACCCTGCCGCCGAATATACAAAGTGCCGCAGAAATGTATGCCGGCTGCGTTTCAGGTGCCATACAGAAAAATGAATACCTGGAATTAATAAAACAAAATGGATTTAAAAATATTACGGTGCAAAAAGAAAAGCCCATAATTATCCCGGATGATATTTTAAGGAGTTATATGTCGAAAGAAGAAATAAAAACATTTAACGAGTCAGGTACGGGCATTTTTAGTATTACGGTATATGCCGAAAAGTCCGAGGCTTGTTGTGAGCCAGGTTGCTGTAATTGATATGGTATGAAAAAAATATTGGTATTATGTACGGGGAATAGCTGCAGAAGCCAGATAGCGGAAGGATACTTGAAATATTACACGGGAGGTAAAGCAACAATATATTCCGCAGGAATTGAAACGCACGGGGTAAATCCAAAAGCGATTGCCGTTATGAAGGAAGATGGAATTGATATTTCAAATCATACTTCAAATAATATACAGGAGTACCGGGATATCGACTTTGACTTTATTATAACTGTATGTGATAATGCGAAAGAGAATTGCCCTGTTTGTCCTTCGTCTGCAAAAAAATTTCATCACAATTTTCCTGATCCTGCCAAAGCAACGGGAAGAGAAGAAGAAATCATGCTGAAGTTCAGGAGCGTGAGGGATATGATAAAAACTTATAGTAAGGAGTTCGTTGCGAAAAATCTAAATGACAATTCTGCCATTTGAAATTATTTTTAACCTGGGTGAAGGGCAGTATTGTATGAATTATTGCTTTTTATTTTCATGATACTTAAAACGGGGAGATGGTGGTTTTTGATGGAAAATATGTTTCATCAAATTATATAAATCTCCGTGCTTTTCTTTAAACAGGTCAGGTCTTTCAAAAAAATATTCAGACGCTACTGCAAAAAATTCTGCCTGGTTAGTTGCGCCATAAATATTAATATCAGATTTTCCTTCAATCATATTTTTGATATTTTCGTTCATCAGTTCAAGCCATGGTATCGTGTATCGCCTGTCCAGCAAAGCTTCAGGCATTCCGTCTACTGCACCATCTTCTTTATCGAGCAAATGAACAAATTCGTGAATGCCTGTATTTTCTTTGCCGAAATTATTGATGAATCCATTGTGCAACGCAGGCTTTGATAAAATCATAACACGTTGCATTGCCCCGTTGCCAACCATACCCAATGTATTCCTGTCATTTTTATCGGTTAAAAATTTGTCTTTATTAAATGTTTCAGGATATAACAGTACATCACGTAAATTGTAATATTTCCATTCCGGAAAACCAAAAATGGGAATCACTGCACTTGAGGCAACCAAAAGCCTGTCTAAATCTTCTACGCCGGTGCCAACACCATGTATGCGTACATAGCCAAGAAACTCCTTAATCTTATCTTCGAAACGAATTTTTTCTTTTTCATTTACAGAACGATAAAATGCAACATGCTCCTGCAATAATTCTTTATGGTTCGCCGGTAAAATAATTTTCTTACCTGGTTTTTTATAAAACACTGCAACAGCTATTAATCCAATAATGCCAAGCAATACAATGATTGCACCCATGATATGTTTTAAAAGAGTTTAAAAATAAATATATTGTAAGTTCCAATTCCAGTCATTGCCGGTAATCTATATACGTACTATTTTATTTAAGCTTAAATTTTTATTCTTATGACTACATTTCTTAAACACAAAATTGCATTCCTGCTAATCCTCTTTTCTATGAATGCCGCAAAAAGTCAAACTGCAGGTAAAGTTATTGAGAGGGTTACAATTAAAAGTAACCTGTTAAACAAAAGCGTTGCATATACCGTTTATCTGCCACCAGACTATAACACTTCCGAAAGAACGTACCCTGTTGTTTATTTGCTTCATGGTTATACGGATAATAGCACGGGCTGGCTTCAATTTGGGGAGATAAACCGGTACGCTGACAAAGCAATTGCAGACGGCATTATTCCACCTATGATAATTATAATGCCTAACGGCGATTCCAGTTTTTATATTAATTCGTATGATGGTAAAGAAAAGTATGAAGATTTTTTTATTAAAGAATTTATGCCTTCCGTAGAGAAACTGTATAGAATAAAAAATGAAAAAAGATACAGGGGCATTGCCGGCCTTTCAATGGGCGGTTACGGCACTTTAATTTATGCCTTAAAATATCCGGAACTGTTTGCCGCCTGTGCGCCGTTGAGTGCTGCTGTATATGATGATGATGCATTGGTTGGCATGTCTGATAAACGTTATGAACAAGAATTCGCCCAGTTATTTGGCCGGGGATTAAAAGGAAAGGACCGGCTCAACATGGTATATTATGATAATTCTATTTTAAAAATAGTTGAAAATAAATCTGCAGATGAGTTGAGTAAAGTTCGTTATTGGATTGATTGCG
>JBBSPK010000029.1:0-22934 GCA_038258875.1 Chitinophagales bacterium | reverse complement strand
TTAGTAAGGATCAGGCTGTGCTGGTAAAAAACCTGGAACACCTTATTGAAAAGGGCAATGCGCATACTTCACTTGATAATGCGTTGAAGAATATTCCCTTCTCTTTGTTAACAGAAAAGCCGGCTAACCTGCCTTACAGCATATGGCAGCTTGCCGAACATATTCGCATCGCACAATGGGACATACTGGAATTCTCAAGAAATGGCCAATACGTTTCTCCTAAATGGCCTGAAGAATATTGGCCAAAAGAGGCAGGCCCCGAATCGGAAGCTGCATGGGATAAATGTTTAAACAAAATAAAAAGTGACCGGGAGGCTTTCATTGATCTCATTAAAAATGCCGGAGATGATTTGGAAACACCCTTTGCACATGGTGATGGACAAAGCCTCTTAAAAGAAGCACTTGTACTTGCCGATCACAACAGTTATCACGCCGGGGAAATAATTATTCTACGAAGATTACTCAATGCATGGGATAGTAAATAGAGGTGATATCTCCAATACAAAAATTAAGTGTAATGGTAAAAATCGGAGAGTACAATTTACTTAAGGTGATCAAAGAAAAATCAATGGGGGTTTTTCTTGACGATGGGGACCAGGGAATTTTATTGCCGAAACGTTTTGTGCCACCCAATACAAAAATTGGCGATGACCTTGAAGTTTTTTTATATCATGACGGTGAAGACAGGCCAATCGCAACTACACAACATCCATACGGCGTATTGGGAGATATTGTAAAGCTTAAAGTGGTTAGCACAAATTCCCATGGTGCGTTCCTCGATTTGGGTTTAATGAAAGATATTTTTATTCCCCGTAGCAAGCAGGTAAGTTTTATGCGACCTGCAGGTGAATATCTTGTAAAAATTTTATTGGACGAACAAACAGGGCGGCTATATGCCACGGAAAAACTCGAACCTTTTTTATCCAACGACACACTTACCGTTAAGGAGATGGATATTGTTGGTTTAACAGTCTATCGCATTACTGATATTGGTTATGTTGTAATTATCAATAACAGGCACACAGGGGTATTGCATTTTAATGAGGTATATAGAAATATTGAAATCGGGGATCGTTTTAGCGGATTTATAAAAAGAATAATAAGAGAAGAAACATCAGGCGAAAATAAACCCGGTAATTACCTTGTAGATGTTGCTGCCGGAAAGCCCGGGTACAATAGGGTGGAGGATGAAAGTGCTAAAGTGCTTCGATTATTGAAAGAAAATGACAACTATCTTCCATATCATGATAAATCTTCGCCGGAAGATATTTACGCTTATTTTGGGATGAGTAAGAAAACATTCAAAATGACGACGGGAAAATTATACAAAGAACGAAAGATAGAATTTACAAAAACAGGAATTAAGTTAATTGAATAAGATAAAACTTTTATTACACTAATTTTTCCGATGCAAGGGCTCTCGAATTAAAAAAATTATGCGAATTTATAAAGTCCTTTGAGACATGATTAAATGTAAATTATGAAAATACTCCGTTTGGCAAATTCGTCAGATGCGGCCACTATTCTTGAAATTTATACTCCCTATATTTTAAATACAGCCTTTACTTTTGAAACAGAGATTCCATCTCCGAAAGCATTTGAGCAACGAATAATTTCCTGTCTTGAAACGTGGCCCTGGGTGGTTTGCGTAATTGATGGAGTACTTGCCGGGTATAGTTATGCGGCTCGCCACCGGGAAAGAACTGCCTATCAATGGTGTGTTGAAAGTTCCGTTTATATACGTGACGGTTTTCAACAAAGAGGATTGGCGGGATTATTATATAGCGCTTTATTTGAAATATTAAAACACCAGAAATTTATAAATGTATATGCAGGAATTACCTTACCTAACCATAAAAGTGTTGCCTTTCATGATAAAAGCGGTTTTAAAAAATTTGTTGAATACGATAGTATCGGTTATAAACTTGGGAAATGGCATACAGTAAGCTGGTGGCAATTGCGGTTGAATAATTACGCTAATAACCCGGTAGCGCCAATAAAACTTCCCGGCGTTGATGATTTATTTTTAGAAAATGTTTTTGATAAACACTCAAAAATGATGTAACAAGTGCCGCCTTATAGCCCGGTAAATTATGCAAAAAAAATTATTTCATCCCTCTCGCATCTACTGTTCCTTTAAATGTCGGTTTATTTAAAAGACGGTTTCCATTTACAACTGCCGGATCTGCTTTATGAACCTCGCGTCCCTGCGCTATAAAAGTTCCTGTAGTAATATATTTTATTGCTTTTGCAAGACTAGCTTCTGTGCGATCGCCCCAGTTTTTATCAAGTCCGTCCGCCGCCTGGCCATCGGGAGCAAACCCGTCAAAATAACCGCCATAGCCTGCACTATTCGTAGATCGAAATGAAACCGGGAATACATACCAGTCGCCGGCAGAAATGGGGAAAAATCCAACCGGTTTACCATCTGTATTGCCGGCACCCACCAATTTTACATCCATATAAGGTTTAAGGTTATTAATTAATAATTCACTTGCTGAAGCAGTGCTTTGGCTTACAATAAAAAGTATATGATTAGGATTCAATGGACCTGTTTTTTTGAAGAAAAGCGAGACATTACTTGACTGGTGTTTATCATTAAATGTCTCTTTCATCATCAGGCTTCCATTAGCAGACGAAGGCGCAAGATAATTCGCCAGTTTTTCCTGCACGGAAACATAACCACCACCATTATATCGGAAGTCAACCACGATGTCGCTGACATTTTTTGATGAAAAGTTATTAATCACTTTTTGGAAATCATTGAAAATTTTGCTCGTATCACCGAGAAAAGAATTTAAAACCATGTATCCTATCGTCTTCGGCCCAATGGTATAAGAGGTATCTAAATAAACGGGCTGCTCTTCGTAATGCCCCGCCGTGAGTGAAATATCTACAGATGTACCATCAGGTTTATTAAAGGTAAAAGTGGAATTCGCGCTGTAAAATACATTTTGAATAATAAAATCTGAATTGGCAATAGTCATATTAGTGTTGCCATTAATTTTCGTTACTCTCCACGCCCTTTGAATATCTGCAATCCCTGCGGGAGAAAGCCGTTCTACCATCTTTACTCTCAGGTCACCATCGATATTGAAGAAAACGCTAAAACCAAAATCACCATCAGCGGTAGTATTATTCACATTTCCAAATCCGCCACTTAACAGGTTCCAGTCTTTTTTCAAAACACCAAAACTCCATCTGTCAACGGCGGAACCACCTTCGTTGCTATAGGCTCTCAGGGCAACCATTACGGCATTTGGATCGCTATAACTTTGTGTATTAAAAGTTGAAGGAATCTGGTTATACCACAAATAGAAATCTTTCGATACAATTAAGGCGCTATCTTTTGCCTTTGATGCTAACGTTGTCGAATCCTGTGGTGGAGTTACGGGGTCAGGAGTATCCTTATTTTTTTTACAGGAGCTGATTAGCGCTCCAAAAAGAATGACAGTTATAACAGCGACCAGGGACTTACTTCTCATAGATTAAAATTGCTGATGATATAAAGAAAATATTTACGAAATTATTGTGCCAAGAGCTTTCGGGAGTTCCTACAGAACGAATTATCAAATTTTTTACAAATTTTGTAATACAATTTAACTAAAAAAGCGAAGTTTCTTCGCAAAATCGAGGCTATGACGCATAGGCAAAGCGCAGGTTTATTATTATATAGAAATTATTCCACAAACCTTGAAGTGTTCCTGGTTCATCCCGGGGGGCCTTTTTGGAGAAATAAAGATGATGGCGCATGGTCAATTCCCAAGGGCGAATTTGATGATGAGGAGCCTTTGCGGGCTGCTATAAGAGAATTTACTGAAGAAACGGGCATCACTGTTTTAGGAGATTTTATCGAATTAATGCCGGTTATTTTAAAAGGAGGAAAAAAGGTTTTTGCATGGGCCCTGCAGAAGGATATTAATGCTGCAGAGATTAAATCTAATCATTTCGAGATAGAATGGCCGCCACGGTCGGGGAAACTTCAAAGCTTTCCGGAAGTTGACAAAGGCGAATGGTTCACAATTGAAGAGACAAAGAAAAAAATAAATATCATGCAGGTCGCCTTAATAGAAGAATTGTGGGAAAAGTTGAACGCCTAATTTAATTCAAGTTTAGGAAGGCGAAAATTCTGGCTGTCGTAAACAAACAATTCATCAATTTCATAAGTCCAGAATTGGTATAGGGACGATTTTTTCAGGATTTGTTCAACCTCGTCCTTTGAATATGCATTTAATATTATCCACGAACGATGCGTCTCCATACTTACGGCGTAACTTTCAATTACATTCGTATTTATAAGCATATTGATGTAAGTGCGGTGGGCAGGCACATGACTCATAAAATCTTCGGTAAAAGTAAATTTTATTGTTACTAAAAAAGCCTGTTTTAAATTGTCCATTCCATTATATTATTGCTCCATGCCTCTTTGAAAGGCACAGAAATTTTAATATAGTTATCCGTATAGCCATCCATCATACGGTTTTTATTTTGACCTTCAAAAAGCACCTTTCGCTTTTCACCACTATGCCCGTTAGCAAAATCCTGTGATTTTTTGTAAGATAAATTTCGCAAAATTTTTGTTCGTTCATTGCGAATATTTACCGGGACGACCTGTTCAATATTCAATGCAAAAGTGTTGTCCCTTTCAGAATAGGTAAATACATGGAAGTAAGACAAGTCCAAATCTTTCAAAAAATTTACTGTTTCAATAAAATCTTCATTCGTTTCGCCGGGGAAACCTGTAATCAAATCAACACCTATACAGCAATGTGGCATCAGCCTTTTAATCAAAGAAACTTTTTCAGCATACAACTCTTTTTTATACCGTCTTCTCATTAATCCTAAAATTTTATTACTGCCGCTTTGTAGGGGAATATGAAAATGCGGCATTATTTTTTTGCTTGCGGCAACAAATTCAATTATTTCGTCCGATAAAAGATTAGGCTCTATGGATGAGATACGATAGCGTTCTGCTCCATGGTTTTTCTCTATGGCTTTTAGCAACTCAAAAAAATTGTCCCCTGTTTTTTTGCCATTGTCGTCTTTACCAAAATCTCCCAAATTAATTCCGGTAAGAACAATTTCTTTTACGCCGGCAGCGGCAATTTTTTTTATTTCAGATAAAACATTTTCTATTGAATTGCTCCTGCTCCTTCCCCGGGCCAGGGGTATGGTGCAAAATGAACAAGTATAGTCACACCCGTCCTGCACTTTTAAAAAAGTTCTTGTTCTTGTATTTATTGAAAAAGATGAATGAAAGCCAGTTACTTCTTCGATATCGCAACTGCATATTTTTGCACTATCGCCTTTGATGAGTTGTTGTATATGAGAAGTAATATTAAACTTCTCTGCTGCACCCAACACCAAATCAACACCATCAATTTCTGCAATTTCCCTTGGTTTTAATTGTGCATAACATCCCGTAATTACCACCATTGCTTCGGGCGCTTTACGTTGTATTCTTCTTACTAATTGCCTGCATTCTTTATCTGCATTTTCTGTAACAGAACATGTGTTGATCACATATACATCAGCCTGTTCTGTAAAATCTTTTTTTACAAAGCCATCATCCTGTAACAACCTTTCAATGGCAGATGTTTCAGAATAATTAAGTTTACAACCTAATGTGTGTAGTGCAACTGATTTGGTGATAGGCATACGAGGCAAAAATAAATAATTATGTGCGCACTTTAAATCTTGCTTGTGCAACGCTTTAAATTTGGTTCATGAAAAGAAAGTATTTTATTTTAACTGCGATCATAATAATTATTGTCCTCGTGTTTTTTGGAAAGACGAATATTTTTGCTCCTTCCAATGATTCTTTTCGCAATACCAATCACCTCATTCTAACCAAACATGCAAAGTGCCGTATGAATTGCAGGCACATCACTGAAAGTGAAATAAAAGAAATCATTAAGGATGGAAATGTTAATTATTCAAAAAGCGGGCATAGCAATAAAGGCGATGATACTTATGCACTTGAGGGGTATAGTAATGACCACCAGCATATAAGGGTTGTAGTAGCGCCTGAAAACGATGGACTTGTAGTGATTACCTGTATTGATTTGGATAAAGAATGGCCATGCAATTGTTACTGAATTCGAACACAGGTTTAATCTTTTATATGTAATTTGCAGCCTTAAGATTAGCCTGTAAAATGAAGATAAAATCATTTTTAGCAAAGCCATTTGCCCTATACATCCATAAACAAATCCGAAAGTCTGCATTATCTGCAGTAACAGACCAGGAACATATATTTCAATCCTTGATTAAAACAGGATTGAAAACCGAATTTGGGAAAGAACATTCTTTCGACAAAATTAAAAATCATAGCGATTTTGTGAAATATGTTCCACTAAGAGAATACGAAGATTTTAAAAAATACATAGAAAAAATAAAACAGGGCAAGCATAATATTTTATGGAAAGGCCAGCCTATTTATTTTGCAAAAACGAGCGGAACAACCAGTGGTATTAAATATATCCCGATCACAAAAGATTCCATCCCTAATCATATTAATACTGCACGAAATGCATTGCTTTGTTATATGGTACAAAGCGGTAACTCTCAATTTTCAAATGGCAAAATGATTTTTTTAAGCGGAACCCCCGAGTTGGAAAGAGTAGGAGGCATTCCTACGGGAAGGTTAAGTGGAATTGTCAATCACCATATTCCAAAATATTTACGGGCTAACCAGCTACCCTCATTTGAAACCAACTGTATTGATGACTGGGAAGAAAAACTGGAGAAAATAGTTGACGAAACTGTAAATGAAAGAATGACTTTAATAAGTGGCATTCCACCATGGATGCAAATGTATTTTGACGCATTGGTGAAGAAGACAGGCAAAAAGATAAAAGATGTTTTTCCTGATTTTAGTGTAATGGTGCAGGGAGGTGTAAACTTTGAGCCGTATAAAGCAAAGCTTTTTGAAACCATAGGAAAACAAATTGATACAATTGAATTATTTCCGGCCAGTGAAGGTTTCTTTGCTTTCCAGGATACGCTGAATGAACCCGGAATGCTGCTCAATACCGATAGCGGAATCTTTTTTGAATTTGTTCCGTCAGCAGAAATTTTTGATGAAAATCCAACAAGGTTAACATTAAAAGATGTAAAGATCAATGAGAATTATGTTTTGATAATAACCAATAATGCAGGCTTGTGGGCTTATAACATTGGCGACACCATTAAATTTGTATCATTAAATCCATATCGTGTACTGGTTACCGGTAGAGTGAAACATTTTATCTCCGCTTTTGGCGAGCATGTAATTGGTGAAGAAGTTGAGGAATCTTTATTAAAGGCAGCGGATGCTGAAAATGTAAAAATTACTGAATTTACAGTTGCTCCTAAAATTGCACGCAGTGGCGAAAAAAGCTATCATGAATGGTTTATAGAATTTGAGAATATTCCACGCAACCTGAAGCAGTTCGCACACCAGGTTGATGAAAATCTCAGGCAGAAGAATATATATTATGATGACCTTAGAAAGGGTAATATTCTTCACCCATTAAAAATTTTCGTCATTCAGAAAAACGGATTTATAAATTATATGAAGAGTATCGGTAAACTTGGTGGCCAGAATAAAGTACCCCGCTTAAGCAATGACCGCGTGATTGCAGACGAATTGCAACATTGGATTAGGAAACCTTCAGCCGAAACAATAACAAATTCTTAGTAGCGTTTTGTACGATGCATTGTAAAAAAATATACATTTGCATTCTATCATTAAATAGCATAACAAGTGAAAGGTCATAATTTTCTAATTTCTCATGCTGGTTTAGCAACTTCAATTGTTGAACAGATGAGGCCTGTACGCTGTTTTTTCCGACCTGGATACTGATAGGCCGAGCAGTTGATATTGCCCCTATCAGTGAAAAAATCCCCGCTCACCAAATAATTCATTTCAAACAAAAAGCAAAGTGGAACAATCAAAAATAATTGTTCGGGTTGCAACTTCCGCTGATTTCAATTACGCTCAAACCATCACTGAGGAGATGGCCGCTTCTGCACAGGTAAGAGGAACAGGGATTGCAAAACGTTCGACAGAATATATCCAACAAAAAATGCAGGAAGGCAAAGCCGTTATTGCTGTTACCGAGGATAATACCTGGGTGGGATTTTGTTATATTGAAGCCTGGGGTAAGGAAGGGTTCGTAGCAAACAGCGGCCTTGTTGTAGCTCCTGCTTTTAGAAAAACGGGCATTGCAAAAAATATCAAAAAAAGAATATTTAATCTCTCCCGTGAGAAATATCCGAACGCAAAAATATTCGGTCTCACCACTGGTCTTGCTGTCATGAAAATCAACAGCGATCTCGGTTACGAACCGGTCACCTATTCTGAACTTACTGATGATGGAAATTTTTGGGCTGGCTGTAAAAGCTGTGTGAACTACGACATACTTATGAGCAAGGAAAGGAAAAATTGTATGTGTACCGCAATGTTGTATGATCCCGCAGACCACTATGAGCCTGCAGAAACCGCGGCAGATTTTAAGCAACACTCAAAGTTGTATGAAAGATTTATGCGGTTAAAGCAGAGCAGGCTTCTTAAGTTTTTCAAAAATAAAAAAACAGATAAGAACAAATCAATTTTAAGTTTTTTGTTCAATCTCTAAATTTAAATGATGGGTAAAAAAGTTGTTATTGGTTTTAGTGGCGGCCTTGATACTTCTTATTGCGTAAAATATTTTACTGATGAGTTGCACTATGAAGTGCACAGTATAATTGTAAACACCGGGGGATTTACAAAAACGGAATTAGACGACATAGAACAGCATGCAAGAAAACTGGGTGTTAAAACACATACAACCGTTGAAGCTACCAAAGGCTATTACGATAGGATCATAAAATACCTTATCTATGGCAATGTTCTTAAAAACAATACCTACCCGTTAAGCGTAAGCGCAGAAAGGTTGTCACAGGCGTTACATATTGCGGAGCATGTAAAAAACTTAAATGCAGATGCTGTGGCGCATGGCAGCACAGGCGCAGGCAACGACCAGGTAAGGTTTGATATGATTTTTCATATTATGATTCCCGGAGTTGAAATTATTACACCCATTCGTGATATGCAGTTATCACGGCAACAGGAAATTGATTACCTCAAATCGAAGGATGTAGAAATGAGTTTTGAGAAATCGGCTTATTCAATTAATAAAGGTCTTTGGGGCACGAGTGTTGGTGGAAAGGAAACTTTATCATCGAATGGAATGATTCCTGAAGAGGCATGGCCTACTCAACTTTCTAACAATGAAGCACAACAGGTAAAATTACATTTCGAAAAAGGAAACCTGGTTGGCATTAATGAAAAAGAGTTTGAGCATCCCGTCGAAGCTATTCAACATTTACAAGCGCTTGCAGGCTCTTATGCAATAGGCCGTGACGTGCATGTTGGAGATACAATAATCGGTATAAAGGGCCGCGTAGGTTTTGAGGCGGCTGCACCTGTCGTTATCATTAAAGCGCATCATGCTTTGGAGAAACATGTATTAACTAAATGGCAATTAAACATAAAAAACCAATTATCGGAATTTTATGGAAATTGGTTACATGAAGGGCAGGTACTCGACCCTGTTATGCGTGATATCGAATCGTTTTTTGAATCATCACAAGAAAATGTTTCCGGCGATGTATTCGTTCAGTTAATGCCCTATCGTTTCCAGGTTACGGGTGTGGAATCACCTTATGATTTAATGAGTGCTAAATTTGGAAAGTATGGTGAAATGAATACTGGGTGGACGGGAAACGACGTGAGAGGGTTTAGTAAAATTTTTGGTAATCAAACAGCAATTTATCATGCTGTAAAAAATACCGCTGATGGAGAAAAGAATTAAAGCAGGAATAATTGGTGGCGCAGGATATACCGGCGGTGAATTGATAAGGCTATTGGTAAATCATTCTTTGGTTGATTTAATTTTTGTGCATAGTAAAAGCAATGCAGGTAAACATTTGCATACGGTTCACCAGGACCTTATGAATGAAACCAATATGCAGTTTTCAGAAAAGACGAATAATGATGTCGACGTTTTGTTTTTATGCACAGGCCACGGTCACTCAAAAAAATTTTTGGAGGAAAATGATATTCCCCAACATGTAAAAATTATTTCGCTTTCACAGGATTTCAGGCTAAAGGCGAATGCGTGCTTTAAGAATAGAAATTTCGTTTATGGGCTGCCGGAAATAAACAGGAAGGAAATTAAGACTGGGGAGAATATTGCTAACCCGGGTTGTTTTGCCACCGCTATTGAATTAGGACTATTGCCTCTTGCAAAAATTAATGAAGTGCACGATGTATATACTACCGGTATTACAGGATCCACCGGTGCCGGGCAATCCCTTTCTACAACAACTCATTTTTCATGGAGACAAAATAATGTCCAGGCTTACAAATCACTTACCCACCAACATCTTGATGAAATAAATGAATCACTGAATTATTTATCCGGTTCCACTTCGGCTTCAATCCATTTTATACCGTGGCGTGGAGATTTTACAAGGGGTATTTTTATTACTTCCCAGCTAAAGAGTAAAAAAAATCTTAAAGAAATTTATGAACTATATCATGATTTTTACAAGGACCATCCATTTGTGAAAATTTGTAATGAGCCTATATTTTTAAAGCAGTCGGTTAATACAAATAATTGTTTTATTCATCTCGAAATGGAAGAGGATAATTTGGTAATTCATTCTACGATTGATAACCTGCTAAAGGGAGCCAGTGGCCAGGCCTTGCAAAATATGAATCTTATGTTCGGGATTGATGAAACACTTGGGCTGAAGTTGAAAGCGAATTACTTTTAAGGTAGAAGGTTAAAGGTGTAAGGCAGAAAGAAAACCACTAAGAAGGTAGAAGGGTAAAAGGTGTACGGAAGAAGGAAAACCATGAGAAGTAGGAAGGTAGAAGTTTAAAGATGTAAGGAAGAAGGAAAACCGAAATGGTGTAAGACAAAAGGCGCCTTAATCCTTAAGCCCCCTAAACCCTAAACCCTAACAATATGAGAGATTATAAAAAACTTGACGTATGGAAAAAATCGCATGATTCATACATGTACGTGAAAAAAAATATAGCACCAAAATTTCCAAAAGAAGAACGGTATGAATTAACATCGCAATTATTAAAAGCAGCCCTTTCCATCCCATTAAATATTGTAGAGGGCTGCGGCAGATACACCGATAAAGATTTTACCCACTTTCTCGATAATTCTTTAGGTTCAACAAACGAAGCAGATTATTGTTGTTTTGCAGCATTTGAACTTAACTATATATCACAGGAAGAATATGATACTGTAAACAAACTGGTAAACGAAGTGAGAGCTATGCTTATTTCTTTTATTAAATTCTTAAGAAATGATAAATGAATCATGAAAAAAGGTATAAGGCAGAAGGTGAAAGGTATAAGCCAGATGGCAAACCGAACGATTTCAGATCTTAAACCCTAAGTCTTAAACCTTAAACCTTAAACCTTAAACCCTTTCACTTTACACCTTACACCTTTCACCTTATACCCTTATACCTTCATTATGACTCTCTTCGATGTTTACCCGGTAAATGATATCAATATCGTAAAAGCCCGTGGCTCTTATATATGGGACGATAAAGGCACTCAATATCTTGACATGTATGGAGGGCATGCTGTGATCAGTATAGGGCATACGCATCCTCATTGGGTAAATAGAATAGAGGAGCAACTGGATCAAATTGCTTTCTATTCCAACTCAATAAAAATTCCAATACAGCAAATGCTGGCTGATAAACTTGGTGAAGTGTCTGGGAAAAAGGATTACCAGCTATTTCTTTGCAATAGCGGTGCAGAAGCTAACGAAAATGCATTAAAGCTTGCGTCGTTTTATAACGGGCGAAAAAAAATAATTTCTTTTTCAAAAGCATTTCACGGTCGTACATCGCTTGCGGTTGCGGTTACTGACAATCCTTCGATTATCGCGCCGGTAAATGAAACGGAGAATGCGATATTTCTTCCATTTAATGATGAGGACGCGTTACAAAATTATTGTGATAAACACGGTGGTGAAGTATGCTCAGTAATTGTAGAAGGCATACAGGGTGTAGGTGGAATTAATGTTGCATCAACATCGTTTCTGAAATTAATAAGAAAATTATGCAATGAATATAACTCGGTGTTCATAGCTGACTCCGTTCAATGTGGTTACGGAAGGACAGGCAAATTTTATTCTCATGATTATGCGGAGGTAGATGCAGATATTTATACAATGGCCAAAGGAATGGGAAATGGTTTTCCTGTCGCAGGCATTTCAATAGCACCACATATACATTCAAAACATTTTATGCTTGGTACAACTTTTGGCGGTAATCATCTTGCCTGCGCTGCAGCGCTGGCTGTTTTGGAAGTAATAGAGAAAGAGAATTTGATGGAAAATGCAAAAGAAACCGGCGATTATTTATTTGATGAAATTAAAAAGATAGCTGATCCGATAGCTATCGGATTAAAAAATCTTCGTGGAAGAGGATTGATGATTGGCTTTGACGTTACTCCTGAATTAAAAGATTTGAAGAAAACCCTTTTGACGAAGCATCATATTTTTACAGGGGAAGCAAAACCAAATGTAATAAGATTGTTGCCATCCCTTGCATTGACAAAAAATGAAGCTGATAAATTTTTAAATGCATTGCGCGAGGAAATTTCAATACTTTCTGGAAAATATTCAGAAGCTGGTGTATCATAAGATCAGTTCATAATAATTATATCTTTATGGCTTAATTACAGAAAATAATTGACAAACTTTCTTTCAGTAAATGATGCAGATATAGAGGCACTTATAAAATCTGCTGTTAGTTTCAGGGAAAATCCTTTATCGCAACAATCGTTAGGTAAAGGCAAACGTATCAGCCTCATATTTCTAAATCCCAGCCTGCGCACAAGGTTAAGCACACAGATAGCAGCTCAGAACCTTGGAATGGAAGCGGTTGTTTTTAATGCTTCGCAGGATGGATGGTCGCTTGAATTTGAGGAAGGTGCTGTAATGAACGGCACAACCGTTGAGCATGTGAAAGATGCTGCTCCTATCCTTGGCCGTTATTTCGATATCCTTGGAGTGAGGACTTTTCCATCATTAAAAAGCAGGGAAGAAGACTATAGCGAGTATGTAATGAACCAGTTTGTAAAGTATTCAGGCATACCTGTGATAAGTCTTGAAAGTGCGACAGTTCATCCACTACAGAGCCTTACCGATATAATAACCATTAACGATCATCATCTTGTAAAAAATAAAAAGCCAAAAGTAGTATTAACCTGGGCGCCACATATAAAACCATTGCCACAATGCGTCGCCAATAGTTTTTGTGAATGGATAAATGCCTGGGATAATTGCGATTTCACGATAACAAATCCTGGAGGGTACGAACTGGACAATTGTTTTACTAATGGAACTATCGTTACCAATGACCAAGGTCTGGCGCTAAAAGATGCCGACTTTGTCTATGTAAAAAACTGGAGCAGTTACAAAGAATACGGTAAAATGTTGGAGAATAAACAGGAATGGATGTTAACCTGTGAAAAATTGAAAATAACTAATAATGCAAAAATTATGCACTGCCTTCCCGTTCGCAGAAATGTTGAATTAAGTGATGAGGTATTAGACAGTGCTAACAGTCTTGTAACCGAACAGGCATCCAATAGGGTATGGGCTGCACAGGCGGTTTTGGCGCAAATTTTAAAGGATTTGCCATGAATGAACTTCTACATATCATAAAAATCGGGGGAAATGTAATTGATGATGAGGCAATCCTTCATTCCTTCCTGGAAGATTTTTCTTCGGTCAAAGGGAAAAAAATATTAATACACGGCGGTGGCAAAATTGCTACATCAGTTGGGGATAAACTCGGCATTCAATCTAAATATATTGATGGAAGAAGGATAACAGATGATGAAACAATTGACCTGGTAACTATGGTATATGGAGGTCTTGTAAATAAAAAAATCGTGGCTCAATTGCAATCGCTGCAATGCAATGCAATTGGACTTTCGGGTGCAGATGCTAATGTACTGCCCGCAAAGAAACGCCCCGTAAAATCTATAGACTATGGTTGGGCAGGGGATCTAAATATTGCTGATATAAATACTTCGGTTTGGAAATTATTTATAGATAATGATTTAGTTCCTGTTGTGGCGCCACTTACACACGATAACGAAAGCCATATGCTCAATACAAATGCCGATACGATAGCTGCCGTTTTATCAATTGCTTTATCAAAATTGTACAGTATTCAGTTAATTTACTGTTTTGAAAAAAACGGTGTGTTAACTGAAATGAACGACGAGGCGAGTGTTATCAATGAATTAGATGCAAATAAATGCCAGCAATTAAAAAGGGATAAAAAATTGGTTGCAGGAATTCTGCCAAAAATTTATAATGCCTTTGAAGCAGTAAATAATGGCGTTGACAAGATTATTATAGGTAACTCAAAGAATTTACTACAACTGGTAAATGGAGAAAGTGGTACGAAAATAATCGCATGAAAAAAAAAATACATAGCAGTAAAGATTTAGATGAATTATTTTCAGATGCGCTGGATTTATTAAAACAATTAATTGCCATTCCTTCTCTTAGTAAAGAGGAAGATAAAACAGCCGATGCCATTGAAAATTATTTGAAAGAAAAAAAGATTCACACAAAACGTTACCTGAATAATGTTTGGGCTGTTAATAAATATTTTGATGAAAATAAGCCTACTGTTCTTTTAAACTCTCATCATGATACTGTAAAAGCAAATGAAGGGTATACCCACAATCCGTTTGATGCTTTTGAAGAAGATGGAAAATTATTTGGGCTTGGCAGTAATGATGCAGGCGGCCCGCTTGTTTCATTGATTGCTGCTTTTGTTCATTTTTATAATGCAGAAAATCTTCCCTTCAATTTAATCCTGGCAGTAACAGCGGAAGAAGAAATAACGGGGCATAACGGGATAGAAATTTTATTGCCGATTTTGCCGAAAGTTGATTGCGGAATTGTGGGCGAACCTACATTGATGAGAATGGCGATAGCAGATAAAGGCTTACTGGTACTGGATTGTATCGCACACGGTGTAGCCGGGCATGCGGCACGCAACGAAGGTGTTAATGCAATTTATAAAGCCGTCAAAGACATTGAATGGCTTGGTACATTTCAGTTACCAAAAGTTTCTTCTTTTCTCGGCCCTGTGCACATGGCTGTCACTGCCGTGAATACCCAAAACAAAACGCATAATATTGTACCTTCCGAATGTAGCTTTGTTGTAGATATAAGAGTGAATGAACTATATTCATTTGAAGAAATTATTTCGGAAATTAGTAAAAATATCGCTAGCGAAGTAATACCGCGAAGCACGAGGCTAAAGCCATCATTCATTGAAAAAGATCACCCTTTAGTAATCGCAGGAAATAAAATGAATCTTGAATCCTATGGCTCACCAACTTGTTCAGACCGGGCTTTGATGGATTTTCCAACATTAAAGATTGGCCCGGGCGATTCCGCAAGAAGCCACATGGCAAATGAATATATTTTTGTCGATGAAATTAGGAATGGGATAGAAAAATATATACAGTTACTGCAACACCTGCGGGAAATTATAGTAAAAAATAACACGAATTTCCTGCACGAATTACACGAATAAAAGACAGGAGTTATAAAAAAATTACTCTATATAAAAATTATGTTGATGATTATAAAGAATAAAGAAAATCAATATCACAATTCGTGTAATTCGTGTTGCAAGGTAATTCGTGGTTTAAATTCGTGTAATAAAATATGAAGATCTGGCAAAAAAATATTACGTCAACAAAAGAAGTGGAAGCATTTACTGTTGGCAAAGACAGGGAGCTAGATATGTACCTGGCTCCTTTTGATGTATTGGGCTCCTTAGCTCACATTCAAATGTTGCAATCTATTAATTTACTTACCGCTGAAGAATTAAAAGTATTACAGCAAGGCCTCAAAGAAATTTATAAAGAGATTGATAGCGGTACCTTCTTAATGGAGCATGATGTTGAAGATATCCATTCACAAATTGAAGTTCTTCTCACCAGGAAATTTGGAGATGCAGGTAAAAAAATTCATAGCGCCCGTTCCCGTAACGACCAGGTATTAGTGGATCTTAAACTGTATATGCGGCATGAAATTGAACTTTTGACAAATGAAGTAAAAGATTTTTTTGAGTTACTGCTTCAGCAAAGTGAAAAATATAAAAATTGCCTGCTGCCGGGCTACACACATTTGCAATTAGCAATGCCCTCTTCATTCGGGCTTTGGTTTGGCGCTTATGCCGAAAGTCTTGCGGATGATATGATAACGCTTCATGCTGCATGGGAAGTTGTAAATAAAAATCCTTTAGGCTCTGCTGCGGGTTTTGGTTCTTCATTTCCCATTCATAGGAAATTAACAACCCAATTACTCGGATTTGAAGAGCTGAATTACAATGTTGTCTATGCGCAAATGAGTCGCGGTAAAACAGAGCGTATAGTATCGCAGGCCCTGGCAAATATAGCGGCAACCCTTGCACGGCTAAGTATGGATGCTTGTTTGTATCTCAACCAGAATTTTGGGTTTATTTCATTTCCTGATGAGCTTACAACGGGCAGCAGCATTATGCCGCATAAAAAAAATCCTGACGTGTTTGAATTGATTCGTGCCCATTGCAACCGCATACAGGCGTTGCCAAATGAAATTATGTTGATGGCGGCGAACTTACCCTCAGGTTATCATCGTGATTTTCAATTATTGAAAGAACATATAATACCGGCATTTCAGAATTTGCATGAATGTATTAATATGGCGGGTGTCATGATAAAAAATATCGAAGTAAAAAAGGATATTCTTAAAGATGAAAAATATAAATATTTGTTCAGCGTGGAAGAAATGAATAAACTTGTTTTACAGGGCATACCACTAAGAGATGCGTATAAAAAAATAGCTGATGATATTGAAAAAGGTAATTTTAGTTACGAAACAAACCTAAATCATGTGCACGAAGGCTCTATAGGAAACCTGCAAAATGATAAGATTCAGCAGGCGATGGATAATATACTTACACGTTTCAGTTTTAATGAGGTGAATGGTGCTTTACAAAAATTATTAGAGTAAATTGCCGCTTTGAGAAGGTGAAAGGATGAAGGTGAAAGGATGAAGGTGAAAGGTGGAAGGTGAAAGGTGGAGGGTTGAAGGAAGAAGGAAGAAACGAGTTTCCTTAAACCGGGTTTTCCTTACAACCTTACGCCTAACACCATGTACCTTAGAAAAATCGGGTTTTCCTTACACCTTATACCATAAACCCTATACGCTAGAAAAAGTATGACTGAAGAAAATAAAAAAAGGATTGCAATTTTTGGATCTACCGGTTCAATTGGCATTCAGGCATTAGAGGTTATAGATGCCAATCCTGGTATGTTTGAAGTCGAGATTTTAACGGCACAAACAAATGATACCCTCCTTATTGAACAGGCGCTCAAGTATCAGCCAAATGCGGTGGTAATTGGTGATGAAAAAAAATATGAGGCTGTAAAATCGGCCCTTGGTTCAAAAAATATTAAGGTTTTCACCGGCCCTACTTCCCTTGAAGAGGCAGCAGATTTTGATACATATGATATGATGATAGCCGCCATCGTGGGCTTTGCAGGCCTCACACCTACATTAAAGGCGGTTGAAAAAGGAAAAGCAATTGCATTGGCAAATAAAGAAACCCTGGTTGTAGCAGGGGATATTGTTATGCAAAAAGCTATGGAAAAAAGAGTACCGATTATCCCGGTTGACAGCGAACACTCTGCGATATTTCAGTGCCTTGTAGGGGAAACAAGAAATAAAATTGAAAAAGTTATTTTGACTGCAAGCGGAGGCCCGTTCCTTGGTAAAAAACCTAATTTCCTGGTAAATGTAAAGAGGCATCATGCGTTGCAGCATCCTAACTGGAATATGGGCGCAAAAATAACGATTGACTCTGCAACCCTTATGAATAAAGGGCTTGAGATGATTGAAGCAAAATGGCTTTTTAATCTTACGCCTGACCAAATACAGGTGATTGTTCATCCGCAGAGTATTGTGCACAGCATGATCCAATTTGAAGATGGCAGTATAAAAGCTCAAATGGGTTTGCCAGATATGAAGGTACCTATACAATATGCGCTTACTTTTCCGTTCAGGATAGCCAATGACAATCCAAGAGCAGATTTTAGAAAAATCAGCACCTTAACTTTTGAACAACCTGATATTAAAACTTTTAGAAATCTTGTTTTGGCAACAAATGCGTTGGAAAAGGGAGGTAATTTGCCATGCGTCCTTAATGCAGCCAATGAAATTGCGGTTTGGGCCTTTTTAAATAATCGTGTCGGGTTTTTAGATATTACAGCGATAATTGAAAAAACCATGCAAAAAATAACTTTTATAGAAAAGCCAAATCTTGCAGATTATTTTGAAAGCGATGGAGAGGCTCGTAATTTCGCCGCTTCATTAATAAATTTATAACCTACCTGCCCTGCAAAATATGGGCAAAAAAATACTATATAACATAAAAACCGGACATCACATTCTATGACATTATTAGCAATTAACTGGTCCCACGTTGGCTTACAGGCGGCCTATCTTATTTTTTCATTGTCCATCCTTGTGATTCTTCATGAGTTTGGTCACTATATTACTGCAAAGTGGTTTAAATGCCGGGTGGAGAAATTCTATTTATTTTTTGATCCCTGGTTTTCAATTGTAAAGAAAAAAATCGGAGAAACGGTTTATGGAATTGGCTGGCTTCCCCTGGGGGGTTATGTAAAAATTTCGGGAATGGTAGATGAAAGTATGGATAAAGAGCAAATGAAACAACCGCCGCAACCTTGGGAATTTCGTAGCAAGCCGGCATGGCAAAGGCTTATTATAATGTTGGGCGGCGTCACAATGAATGTGCTGCTTGCCTTTTTTATTTATGCAATGATCCTGTATAAATGGGGTGATACAAAATTACCCATGGCAAATGCAAAAGACGGGATATGGATTACTGATAGTCTTATGTTTGATTTGGGTCTTAAAAACGGTGACAAGGTTGAAGCGGTGAACGGCGAGCCGATAAAATATTTTAATGACTTGCCTGCCAAAATTATTTTGGGAAAACAAATCACACTCACCCGGGATGGTAAAGAGCAGACTATTACATTGCCGCAGAACATGATTGAACGGCTGGTTGAAAAAAAAGGAAAACGTTCGACCCTGATTATGCCAAGGATACCTATAATTATAGGATCATTTGATGACAAGAGTGTTTCGAATGCACAGAAGGCTAACCTGCATTTGTTCGACAGGATAGTTGCAGTGGATTCCTTTCCCGCTCTTTATTTTGACGAGATAGCTCCAATACTGGATAAGAAAAGAAATGATAGTGTAACCATTACGGTTATAAGAAATGAAAAGCCATTTCAAACAAGAGCTTTAATAGATACTGCAGGTAAATTGGGCTTTTATATCATGAATGAAGATCAGGCCGACAGTCTTGGAATATTAAAACAAGAAGCAAAAACATATGGTTTTCTTGCGTCATTTCCTGCGGGTGTAAAAATGACCTTTAAGCAACTTGATTTTTATATTCAACAATTTAAACTAATCTTAAACCCTAAAACCGGTGCCTATAAAGGACTTGGCGGTTTTAAAACGATGGCTTCTATCTTTCCCAGCTCAGGATGGAACTGGGAAGCCTTTTGGAAAATAACAGCCTTCTTTTCAATAATACTTGCCTTCATGAACCTATTACCGATTCCTGCGCTTGATGGTGGCCACGTTCTATTTACCTTAATTGAAATGGTTTCGGGCAGAAAACCAAGTGACAAATTTTTGGAATACGCACAAATTGCCGGAATGGTTATCCTTTTTGCACTAATGCTTTTTGCAAACGGCAATGACTGGTTTGGCTGGGGGAAAGGGAGGTAGAGGTAAGAATTAGGATTTTGGATTTTAAAAATAATAAATTCGTGCAATTCGTACTAATTCGTGTAATCGATTACAGTTCTATTCCAATCTTTTTCATTAAAATAGACGCATTCAAACTATTACACACACCGGGTTTTAGTTGATAGTCAAAAAACAGTTCATCGTTACTTACCTGCACATCAAAGTGATAATTAATAATATTTTCGGGGTATTCATCTTTTAATTTTGCAAGGTCAAGGTCATGTGTAGCAATTATAGCAGCGGCATGATGTTTTATTAATTGTTTAATTAAAGCTACAGATCCCGTATGCCTGTCGAGGGAATTGGTTCCTCTCAGTATTTCGTCTAAAAGAATAAAAACTTTTTCTCCCGCATTTACTTTTTCGATAATGGTCTTTAGTTTTTTTAATTCGGCATAAAATGTAGAAGTACTTTCGGCCAGGTTATCGGTTATGCGCATGCTGCTTATTATTTGTACATGCGATACTTTAAAATAAGAAGCACATACAGGAGCGCCAGCCATTGCAAGTATTACATTTACCCCTATGCATCGTAGGTAGGTGCTTTTGCCTGCCATGTTAGAACCTGTTACCAGCATCAATTCCCCGTCATGTTTTATTTCGATAAAATTATTTACACGTGTTTTTCGGGGTATAAGGGGATGGCCAATTTCTTTTCCTTCTATAAAAAAATAACCAGGAATAATTTCAGGAAAAGCCCAGTCCGGCTCATTAAAACGAAGTACCCCAAAGCTGTATAATGCTTCAATGTGTCCCAATGCATCAAACCATAGGTGTATATTTTTTTGCTGACTTTTCCATTTTTCCAGGTCAAGAACCTGCTGCAAATTCCAGAGCAATAATATATTTAGTGGTGCAGAAAGTACCAGGTTATATCGTAAATCAAGCTGATCGAGTAATTTTTTGAGCTTATTAATGTCCTTTGATACATTTTTATTTTGATGAAAAAAAGCTGACTGCAATTCTTTTAATAAAATACTCTCAAAGCTTGCATTTTCGATTTGAGCAATACTCGAAGAAAAGGTTTCAATCTCTTCCGCAATCCTGGATAATTTTTCATGAACGGGCGCTACATATTTATTAATTTGATACGCTATAGCAGCAAACAAGAATAAGAAAAAATAAAAGACTCCGGATGGTACCTGGTCAAAAATATACAATATAACTACGCTGATTATTATGGCAGGTAATGCATAACGAAGCCACTGCCAGTGTTTAAATTGTGAAAAAACCGTTGGCCCCGTTACCCAATACTCGAGGCGGTTTTTTGTAGAAAATGTAATTTGGTTTTCTTTTCCCTTTGCCTGCAAATCCTGTATCCATTCTATTTTTCCGGATAATTCTTTACCTGCACTTTGCCTTTTTAGGATAAGATTCATTTCAGCAGGCGATTGTAAATATTGGGCTAGTTGCCAGCTGCCCATCTCAGAAGTAGTCCTGTTTATATATTGAAATAAAGAAGCCTTTCCGAAAATATCCAAATCATTTGCATACAAATGATCAGAAGGGGCATATTGGCCTCCATCAGGGGAATCATGATAATTTCCACCCAGGAATTTCAATTCATCGTTGTTAATATTTAATAAGAAATTCGTGCGGGCAATGGCAGCCTTGTTAGATAAATCGGCATACAAGAATCTAATAAAAACGGCCAGTAAAAGGATACCAGCAATTATCGCATACCATACATTCAGAGACCACAATACATAAAATGCAATGATAATTGCCGCAATGCTTCCAAAGCGCAGCCATCCAAAAGCAGATTTCTTCTGTTGTGACTTTTTTAATTGTTCAGTTAGGTGATCAATCCTATTCTTATAAAATACTGCTGGTTCCATCTATCGTTTTCAAGATAAAGTTGGTAAAAGTAATTGATGTGCAACTCACATATATCGCATTTTAATTTCGTAAATTTGCAGGCTCAATTATTGTTATCCTGGATACAATCATTGATACGGGGCTGACCGGTTTTGACAGCATAGTTCTTTGTAAGTATAAGCATGTAGTGCGTTGCGTAATTAGCACTTAAATATGAATACGAAAACTTTAAATGGCAATACTTCGTATGCCATGGCTGCGTAATCGATAGATTCGTAACCATTAGGGCCGTTGATGCTGGCCAGACCTGTTGCCACGCTCTTCCGCCGACTCAAAAATAAAACGGGTTGCTGCAGTTCAAGGCTGTGAAAACTGTTTAAGACTATACAGCTAAGGAAAAAGTTGGTTTGTTTTGCTCCTGCTTTTCCCCGAAAACTAATGCAAAAATAAACATGTAGAAGGCTTACGGCGAATATGTTTGGACCAGGGTTCGACTCCCTGCAGCTCCACTAATTTACAATTCAAACGAAATCAAAAGCCCGCAAACTCAATGTTTGCGGGCTTTTTTGTTTTTAGCTTTTAATTTTTCAGTTTAATTGGGTTAAAGTTTTTTTCAAATAGTGGAGTACGAAACTCCGCTTTTAGTATCATAAGTTCCATTATTGCCTGTCGGGGAATTCCGGCTTGCAAGATATTTTCTGGAAATGAATAAAATAACCCAGCTTATACATGAGTTTAAACAAAAAATCTTTGATGCCTCCTTTCAGCGTTTAGCTTCGTGTAACCGTGTCCGTGATTGTATAGATATCAGTGGCAATTCTCCGCCCTGGCTCGTGTCGCCATGAACCGGCACAAGGACGGCTATAATACGCTTCCTATATGTACTCCGCCTTGGTTCGAGTCTTTTTACCAATGCAGAACAAAAAAAATATTATGGAAGTTGTTACATCAAATTATGAAGTCTTAAAAAAGAAATGGTATGAGTACTTCAGTAAATAAACATGACGCCATCGAAAAACAAATTTATGATGAAGGCCTGCGTATAGAAGCCTCCGCCCGGGTTCGTGTCCCACTATGATGCATTAACGCTGCTTGCTATTATAAATATTTTTTGATTCTTAATAAGCCATAATTTGTTGTTTGAGAAAGATTGAAAAAATATAAGCATCCTACAATT
>JBBSPK010000028.1:0-23366 GCA_038258875.1 Chitinophagales bacterium | reverse complement strand
TCACTGTTTTTCTCCGGTGGTATTACCCATCCTTTTGTTTTCCAGGGTTTAAGTTCGTTTTTTTTAAGACGCTTCTTACGGTTACATGAGAGATACTTTCTACATAGTTCAACTCTACCATCTTATCTGCTAATAATCGTAGCGACCATTTTGCATATCCTTTCGGCGGTTCACTGCAACACAGCGATACTAACTTCGCTTCTACATCACCATCTGTTTTCTTTTCATAAACACGGCTGCTGATGCGCCTTTCTAATGAGGCTTCAAAGCCTTCCTCTATAAATTTTTTCTTTACCCTGTCTATAGTCCGCATTCCCACTTTCAGCACTTTGCTGATTTGCTCGTTAGTTACTTTATCCGAATACTTCCCTTCATCACAATTCAACAAAATGTAAGCAACACGAAATGTTTGAGAAGTATGCGAACCTTTGTTGATTATCACTTTAAGTTCTTCTACTTCTGTCTTTGTCAATTTGATTGTATAACGTATCATTTGTAATGAGTTTTACAAATATACAATAATTATACGTCAAATTATATTTAACTTAACACTAGTTTCCTTTTCTAAAAAGATGGTTTTTGGAACTACCCTTAAGTAATTACACGAATTTTTTTACACAAATTGCACGAATTAAAAATTGAATGAAGCTTTAGAATCAGGATTGATGAGTTGTGTGCTTTTGCGTATTCCCCTCACCGTTATATGCAAAATATTTATCTGCTCTGGTTTATAATCAAACAGGATGTTATTGTTTACAGAAATCGTTTTATCGATAACAATATCATTTACCTGGAAATAACAATTTACCGCTTCCTCGTCTTTTTCAAAACCTATATATTGAAGTTTACATGGCTTTCCATCAACAGAAATCTGCAGATGCGCATCAATGTATGTGTTCACAAGCTTGGCCATTGCCGGCCTGTCTGCGTCATTCAGCAAATCAACGTGTGTATTAAATTTATCGCGCAATTCTTTTTCAAAATCATCGGTAAAAATCCTGGCCGTAACTTCCAGGATTTTTTCTTTTGCATTTTCACGAACTTCGGTAACACTTACATAGAACGGATGTCTTGTGTATTCACTAGAAAAGGATAGCGGGCTGAAAAATCCGGAGAGAAAGTTAAAAATTAAAAACAGGTTGGCTGAAATAACCATGAACAATAATTACGTTTTGAGAAAGCAAAAGTCTGTTATATATTTAAAATAATTTGTGAATCTTTTCCATGAATGATGCAGAACTTTTCTTTAGTCTTGGCTGGCATCACATAATAAGCCTGGATGCGCTTGATCACATCCTGTTTGTTACCGCACTGGCAGCAATTTATATTTTCAATGACTGGAAAAAAGTGCTCATACTCGTAACGGCTTTCACTATCGGGCATTCGCTCACGCTGGCTTTGAGCGTGTATGATATAATTCGCATTAATAATAAGATTGTGGAAATCTTAATACCCTGCACCATTGTAATTACCGCGGTATTTAATTTTTTTCAAAAAAAATTCAGCTATAAAAAAATACAGCTCAATTATTTTTTTGCGTTATTTTTTGGATTAATACACGGGATGGGGTTTGCCAACAGTATTCGTTTTATGATGCCCAAAGATGAAAACATTGTAATTCCTTTATTAAGTTTCAACATTGGGCTCGAGGCAGGGCAAATCGTAATCGTGTTACTAATACTATTGCTCAGTTATTTGTTTATAACCATTCTAAAAGCCCCGCGAAAAGTTTGGGTTTATCTTTTATCGGTCGTAGCTCTCATTGCATCTTTACAAATGATTGTGGAGAGAATATGAATTTAAAATCCTAAATCCTAAATCAATAATTGTAACTTAATTTTTGAATCAATTCATCCGGAAGCTCCGGTAATTTTTTTCGTTCAATTAAAAAGGTTGATAGCGCAGCAATATCTTTAAAAATGTAATGACTGTTGAGCGCCCCTTCGAGGTATCCACGTCCGCTGGTGTTCCCGGTTCCCATACGTAAGCCAATCATGCGACGTACCATCACCAAATGCTTGTGCCTCCATGTGGCCATCTGGTGATCAATTTCTACAAGCGAGTCTAAAATCTGGTAAGAGGTTTGAAAAACCGGGAAGTCCCTGTAAAGCATAATAAATAATGCTGCACGCATTCCTTTCGATGAAAATACTGACGAAATCAATTCACTATTTTCTTCATGGGCCTTTGTTTTTCTTTCAAAAAATATTTCATCAAAGTCATTTATTTTACCGGCTTCCTTTTCCGTAAGGCTATTTTTATAAATGTGCCTGTAATCACTCCAAAAGGGATGTTGATCATTATTTACCGCAAACTGTGCTTCATAATTTTTCCAGAAATCATTTTCAAAAAACGGAATTCTTTCAAGCCATTTGCTTATCAACTGAAGCAACGATGTATGAGTTTCAACTTCATTCAATTTTTCAAAATCGGCTTTTTCAAATCCACCTTCACTTGTTCGTTTATAATAATCTTTTTGATGCCGCATTTCCATCTGTAATCCAAGCCTTGCTTCAACCAAACGTAATTGCAAACTTTGGAACCCTGATGCAGGTGTAAGTAAGTTCCTGAATTCAAGAAAATCAAGCGGGGTCATTGTATCAAGCAATGTTATTTGCTGGCTCAGCAACTCAAGAATCCTGATGATACGATTCATGCGATGGCGCACAAGATTGAGGTCTTCTGAATTATCATCAATCTTTTCTTTCTTAAAAACCTTCATTACAAAATCAAGCTCAAACAATACCTGCTTAAACCAAAGTTCATAGGCCTGGTGGGTAATAATAAAAAGCATTTCGTCGTGAGCAGGCTCATTACCTTTTTTGAAACTTTCGGGATGTTGTGCATCGAGAAGTTTATCGAGTTGCAGGTAATTGCTGTAATACATTGACTTTTCTTCTGGCATAATTTTTATTTGAATAATTCAAAAGTAGGCCGATTTATTTTTCAAACATTCTTTATCTAAAAGCGGTAAATTTATCTGCGTTCATTACTATTTTCAATATGTACTAAATAACTCAACATGAAAAAAAATATTATTCCTGGTGTACTCTTATCGTATCTCATTGTATTTTTTATTTCATGCACGCCAAAAATTTCACCGGCTATCTCTGTAAATAATAATGCAACAGAAAACGGGCATCCCGCCTGGAGTAAGCAAAGCAATATTTACGAAGTGAATTTGCGGCAATATACTGTTTCCTCGTCCATAAAAGATTTTGAAAATAGCATGCCGCGGTTAAAAAAAATGGGCGTAGAAATTTTATGGTTTATGCCTATCACGCCAATAGGGCTTGAAAACAGGAAGGCAAACGCATCGGAGTTGGGAAGTTATTATGCAGTGCGTGATTATAAAGCCGTAAATCCTGAATTCGGTACAATGGAAGATTGGAAGGAACTTGTAAAACATGCGCACAGCATGGGTTTTAAAGTAATTACAGACTGGGTTGCCAATCATAGCTCGCCCGATAATCATTGGATAAAAGCACATCCTGATTTTTATAAACACGATGCAAATGGAAACACTACATACACCGCCGATTGGGATGATACCAGGAATTTAAATTATGATAACCGCGAATTAAGAGATAGCATGATTGAAGCAATGAGTTATTGGGTAAAAGAAAGTGACATAGATGGATTTCGCTGTGACGTTGCAGAAGGCCCACCGGCAGACTTCTGGAAGCAATGCATTGATTCATTAAAAAAAATAAAAAATGTTTTTATGCTTGCTGAAGGTAATAAGCCGGAATTGCACACCGCCGGCTTTGATGAAACGTATGCATGGAGCGTAATGGAAGCGTTTGTACATTTTTATGCAGGAGAATTATCGCTGGCTGGTGTAGATTTCATCATAAATCATGACATCGAAATATTTCCAAAAAATGCATACCGTCTTTTTTTTACAACCAATCACGATTGGAACAGTTGGGAAGGAACAGAGTTTGAAAGATTTGGAGATGCTTATAAAGCCCTTGCAGTTTTTACACAAACTATGTATCAAAGTGTGCCGTTAGTTTATAGCGGGCAGGAAATTCCAAATAAAAAAAGAATAAAGTTTTTTGTAAAGGATCCTATCGCTTGGGATAAATACGAAATGGCGCCTTTTTACAGCACGTTGTTACATCTTCGTAAAAAAAATCCTGCACTTGCTGCAGACGCTTCGTATAAAAAATTAGTAACGGCAAATGACATGGCCATCTTTGCCTACGTAAGAGAAAAAGAAGGACATAAAGTTGCTGTAATTCTCAATTTGTCAAATCAGCCACAGCAGTTTACTATAAATGATGAATCCATTTTTGGAAATCCTTTGAATGTTTTTTTAGGAACGAAAGAAAAAGTAGATGCGATACATGTTTTTAGTATTGAGCCCTGGGGTTATATTTTGTATGATTATAAATAAAATAATAATCAAAAAATGCTCAAAGCCCAAAATTATTAATAGTAACTTTATAACTTTAATTTAAGTATATGAACGAAGTAAATATTTTAAAAAAACAGGTTAAAAAATATATTGACACGGCTGATGAAAAAGTAGTTAAAATGGTGTTTGCAATGCTTGAAGTAAATGCCGAGAATGACTGGTGGGACGATTTATCAAACGATGAAAAAAAATCAGTTACAAAGTCATTAAAAGAGCTAGATGAAGGAAAAGGGATACCTCACCAGGAAGTAAAAAAATTGCATCCAAAATGGTTTTCCAAATAATTTGGTCTCCTCTTGCTCTTCGTAGTTATATCAACAATATAAAATACCTTGAAGAAGTATGGAGAAAAAAAGAAGTAAATAATTTTATTACTGCCGCTGAAAAGAAATTAAATCTTTTAAAAAAATTTCCTCAAATAGGATTTCCTTCAAAACAAAACAAATACCTACGGAAAACATTATAGGAAAAAGAATTATTCTTATTTATCGTTTTAAGCCTGAAAAAAATAAAATTGAGTTAGTTAATTTTTTTAGTAGCAGGCAAAATCCGGTAAAATAGCCTACCACTGAATTGCAAATTACTTCACCATACTCTTTATCTCCTGCAATTTTAATAATGCCTCCACAGGGGTTAACCGGTTAATGTCAACAGCTTCAAGAATTTTTCGTATGTCTTCAAATGCCTGTGAATGCGCATCAAAAATGCTTAACTGTAACTGAGGGGCGGCCAACTTTTTTAAATTCTCTTTTACATTTCTATTGTTTCCTTCAATTGATGTTCCGGTCAACGAATCACCAACATTTTTTGATTCAAGCTGTTTTAATATTTCGTTTGCTCTTTCAATTAACGAAGGAGGCATGCCAGCCATTTTCGCAACATGAATACCAAAGCTATGTGTGCTTCCTCCGGGCTCCAGCTTTCTTAAAAAAATAATTTTATTACCGGTCTCTTTATGTGTGATGTGAAAGTTTTTTACCCTTTCAAATTTATTTTCCAGTTCGTTCAACTCATGATAGTGGGTTGCAAACAATGTTTTGGGCGTATGTGGAGATTTTTGCAAATGCTCAACAATACTCCATGCTATTGAAATGCCATCATAAGTAGAAGTACCCCGCCCTATTTCATCTAAAAGTATCAGGCTTCTTGAAGTGATGTTATTAATGATGCTGGCTGTTTCATTCATCTCCACCATGAATGTACTTTCACCACTGCTGAGATTATCGTTCGCACCAACACGGGTAAAGATCTTATCCGTCAATGGAATCTTTGCTTCATCCGCAGGAACAAAACTTCCCATGTGAGCCATCAGTGTAATTAATGCCGTTTGTCGCAATATGGCACTTTTCCCACTCATGTTTGGTCCCGTCAAAATAATTATTTGCTGTGTTTGAGGATCTAAAAAAATATCATTGGGAATATAACTTTCACCCTGTGGTAAATTTCTTTCAATCACGGGATGACGGCTTTGTTTTAAATCAAGATCGTAACCATCATGAAGTTTCGGCTTTTTGTATTTGTATTGCAGGGAATTATTGGCGAAACAAATGATACAATCTAATATCGCCATCACATGCCCGTTTAGTTGCATGGGCGCAATGTAATCCTGCAACTCATTTAATAACTGTTCGAATATTTGTATTTCAAGTTGAAGAATTTTATCTTCTGCCCCCGTAATCTTTTCTTCGTATTCTTTTAACTCAGGTGTAATATACCTTTCGGCATTAGTAAGTGTCTGTTTTCTCATCCAGCTTTCCGGTACTTTATCTTTATGCGTATTGGTTACTTCAAGATAATAACCAAATACATTATTAAACCCGATTTTTAATGACGATATCCCTGTAATTTCTGTTTCATGCTGTTGCAACTTTAACAGGTGAGCTTTGCCGTTAGTTACTATATCCTTCAAGTCATCAAGCGTACCATCTACTCCCGTTGAAATAATATTTCCCTTGGAAGCAGCCACCGGTGGGTTTTCTATAATTTCATTAAAGATTTTTTCACAAATGTATTTGCAGGAGTTTAATGAATCGCCTAATCTTTTTAAATATTCATTTGCAGACGCATCGCAAATTTCTTTTACCTGGCTTGCAAGTCTTAATCCCCTGGCGATTTGTAAAACTTCTCTTGGATTAATTTTCTTAAGTGGAATTTTACTTACCAGTCTTTCAACATCACCTGCCTGCTTTACGTATTGACCAATCTTGTTTCTTTCCTCGGGCGACTTAATAAAATACTCTACGAGATCCTGGCGTTCATTAATTTTACCGATTTCAGTGAGAGGCAACACCATCCATCGTTTCAGCAATCGTGCCCCCATCGGTGAAACGGTATTATCCAAAACTCTTAATAATGAATTATTGCTTTCAACACCGCCAAGCAACTCAAGATTCCGGATTGTAAATCGATCCATCCAAAGATGATCAGCCTTATCAATTCTTTGCAGAGAAGTTATATGCTGAAGATTCGGATGTTCTGTATCTTTTAAGTAATGAAGTATTGCGCCGGCAGCGATGATACCTGCCGGTAAATCTTCTACGCCAAACCCTTTCAGGCTTTGTGTCCCAAAATGTTTCAGCAGGCTATCTTTTGCATATTGTTCCGTAAAAATCCATTCGTCGAGGGTATAAGTATAAAATTTACTGCCGAAAAAATTTTTAAAGTCTTTCTGCCGGTTGCGTTGAAAAATAACTTCAGCAGGATTGAGGCTTTGTAGTAATTTATCAGCATATTCTCTATCACCTTCAGCAATAAAAAATTCACCCGTAGAAATATCCAAAAATGAAATGCCTGTTTTATCATTCGTAAGATGGACGCCGCATAAAAAATTATTATTGTTATGTTCAAGAAGTTTGTCGTTCGTGGCAACCCCCGGTGTAATCATTTCGGTCACACCGCGTTTCACGATGCCCTTTGCCAGCTTTGGATCTTCAAGCTGGTCGCAAATAGCAACCCTGTAGCCGGCCTTTACAAGCTTGTGCAAATAGGTATCGAGCGCATGATGCGGAAATCCTGCAAGTTCGGCCGCAGTTGCTGAATTGCTGTTTCGTTTCGTTAACGTAATTCCCAGGACCCGTGAGGCAGTTATGGCGTCCTGCCCAAAAGTTTCATAAAAGTCACCTACACGAAAAAGTAATATTGCATCAGGGTATTTAGCCTTGATGGCATTATGCTGTTTCATTAATGGTGTATCTTCTTTCGGCATAATCAGAGGCCTCACCCCAACCCCTCTCCAAAGGAGAGGGACGTTACCTGAAGCCATTAGTATAGTTACATAAAAAATATTATAAAGAAATCTTTAATAATTCACGAGGAAACTTATTAACTGATCAACTAATTAACCAACTAAACTATTTTTGCAAATTAATAGTCTTTTGATGAGAAAACTTGGAATGGACGAATTGAACCGTAAATCTGTGGATGAATTCAGGAGTGCAAAAAAAATACCGGTAGTAGCAATATTGGAGAACATAAGGAGCGCATACAATGTTGGAAGTGTGTTTCGCACTGCTGATGCGTTCTTGCTTGAAAGTATTTATATAACGGGCTACACAGCGAAGCCACCTCACAAAGAAATTTCCAAAACAGCATTGGGCGCAGAAAACTCCGTAGACTGGAGTTATTTTGAAAACACAAAGCTGGCAATTGAACATCTAAAGCGAAATCATTATAAAGTGTTTGCCGTTGAACAGGTAGCCGACAGCATTTCACTTGAAAAATTACATGAACTAAACATTGATAAGACTGCCTTTATTTTTGGCAACGAGGTCTCGGGAGTTGACCAGGAAACCCTTACCTTATGCGATGGGTATATTGAAATTCCGCAATTTGGAATGAAACATTCTCTCAATATTTCTGTGGCCGCGGGAATCCTCTTGTGGGAAGTGTTGAAACTGTCTGTCGATAAAAAAAAACTGTAATTTTATTGGATGGAAACAATAATAGCAGAGCCAAAAAGCAAATCTGAATCAAAAGCTATCCTTGATTTCTTAAAAAAGATTAAGGTAAAAGCAAATATTTACAGGGAGCCGTCAAAAAAAGAAATACTAAAAAGTATTGAACGGGGAGCTAAAGAAACAAGCCTTTACCTTAAGGGTCACATTCAGCTCAAAAACGCTAAAAAGTTATTGGATGAGCTTTAGTATTATCTATACTTTCGCATTTGAGAAAGAAATAAAAAAGCTCGCAAAAAAATACCCCTCTCTTAAAAAAGATTTTTCTTTATTACTGGAATCCTTGCAAAAAAATCCTATACAAGGAGTTTCATTAGGCAATAATCTTTACAAAATCAGATTATTAATTTCAAGCAAAAACACCGGAAAAAGTGGCGGCGCAAGGGTTATAACTTACATAAGAATTTTTAATAAAGAAGTAATTCTTATTAGTATTTACGATAAGTCAGCGAGAGCTACCATTTCAGATAAAGAAATCAAAGAACGATTAAAACACTACCTTATCTAATATGTTACGCGTTAAAAATTATTTATCCCTTGTAACATTTGCGCACACTGTATTTGCAATGCCATTTGCCTTGATTGGTTTTTTTATTGGTCTAAGGGCAATAAATTATGAAACCTATAAACCCTGGTGGGAGCTTTTAATTTTAGTCATTCTATGCATGGTTTTCGCCCGCAGTGCAGCAATGGCTTTTAACCGCTGGCTCGATGCAGAATTTGATTCTAAGAATCCAAGGACAGCCAAAAGAGAAATACCTGCTGGTATTATTAGTAAAAGAAATGCCATGGCTTTTGTAATTTTTAATTGCGTGGCATTTATTATTACAACTTATTTCATAAATGCGTTATGTATGGTTTTATCTCCAGTCGCTTTGTTTGTAATATTATTTTATAGCTTCACAAAAAGATTTACGTCTCTATGTCATTTGGTGCTGGGATTGGGTTTGAGCCTTGCACCTATAGGTGCATATATTGCCGTTGCGGGCAAATTTGCTTTAATACCAGTTTTGTTTTCATTGGCTGTTTTATGTTGGGTAAGTGGCTTTGATATTATTTATGCATTACAGGATGAAGAATTTGACAGGGTAAATAATTTACGATCGATCCCATCTGTAGTTGGAATGAAAAAAGCGCTTCACCTCAGTGAAATTTTGCACTTTATTTCGTTCGGATCAATATTGGCAGCCGGCATCGTCGGTCATTTTACCTGGTTTTATTGGGCGGGCACTTCAATATTTGCTTATTTCCTAATTTACCAGCATACCCTGGTAAAACCAACGGATTTAAGCAAAGTAAACAGGGCTTTTTTTACTTCCAACGGAATTGCGTCTGTAATTTTTTCTTTGTTTGTGTTAGCTGATATTCTTTTCAAATCCTAAATCCCACATCCAAAATCTAACTGATGGCAAGAATTCTTTGTATTGACTATGGGTTGAAGCGTTCAGGCATCGCCGTTACCGATCCCCTGCAAATCATTTCTACAGGACTCACTACTGTGGATACGCCGTCACTCATTTCATTCTTAAAAAAATATTTTGTTGAAGAGAAGGTTGAATTAATAATTATCGGCCATCCAAAAAATCTCGATAACTCAAATACGCATGCAACGCCGCTCGTTGATGCTGCAATCATAAAACTGCAAAAAGAATTTCCGCAAATTC
The DNA here is from genome assembly GCA_038258875.1 of Chitinophagales bacterium. Classification (GTDB taxonomy): domain Bacteria; phylum Bacteroidota; class Bacteroidia; order Chitinophagales; family Chitinophagaceae; genus Ginsengibacter. The sequence goes on along the minus strand of JBBSPK010000028.1, from coordinate 13,326 downwards.
CAATTAAAACCGTTGACGAAAGATACACTTCCAAAATGGCAAGGCAGGCAATGTTGGAGATGGGGATGAAAAAAAAAGACCGCCGCAACAAAAGAACTGTTGATGAGATTGCTGCTACAATTATGTTACAGGAATATATGCAAAACCGCTGAGCACAAAAAAATTAAAAAGTATAACTTAAATTTGCAGTCAGGATTCAACATCCAATAATTATCACATTTACCCAAAACAATTAACCTCATTTATGATTCTTCCCATAGTGGCATATGGAAATCCGGTCTTAAGGAAGGTGTGTAAGGACATTACTCCTGAATATCCTGAATTAAATAAGCTGATTGATGATATGTGGGAAACCATGTATAACAGCCGCGGGGTTGGTTTGGCAGCACCGCAGGTAAATAAAGACATCAGGCTCTTCGTAATGGACAGCATCCAGATTATCGAGAACCTGGAAGCGGATGAAAAAGATAGTTACCCCGGCGATGAAGGTTACAAAGGTGTTTTTATTAATGCGAAAATTAATACGGTAAATGGCAACGAATGGTTGTATAATGAGGGCTGCCTTAGCATTCCAAAAATCAGGGAAGATATTTTACGAAAGGAGGAAATAACCATTACGTTCCAGGATGAAAATTTTAACCTGTTAACCAAAACATTTAATGGGATTACAGCGCGTGTGATTCTTCATGAATATGATCATATTAATGGCAAACTTTTTATTGATTATTTAAAACCGCTCAAAAAAAATCTCCTTAAACGAAAGCTGCAGGATATTTCCAAAGGGAAAGTCGAAGTCGATTATCGCATGTCTTTCGATAAATAATAACCTTTTATTACATTCCTCCCATCCCTTTTAATACTAATTTCAGGCATGTTTAAAAAACTTTTTGCAATAGGGATTCTGTTGCATTTTGCATATACCCTATCCGCCCAGGAAAAAAATGACACCACGATAGAAGTTGACGGCAAATTCATAACTCTTTCAGAAATTGTTGTAAATAGTAAACTCGATATTGCTTCATTTATTGAAAGAGTGAAAAATGATACAACATTTTATAAAGCATTCCGCAATCTTCGCATTATCGGCTATACGTCTCTCAATGATATAAGAATGCTGGATAAAAAGGGAAACACGGATGCTTCGCTGCGGAGTAAAACAAAACAACTACGCAGCGGCAATTGCAGGACAATGGAAGTACTCGAAGAAATGTCAACCGGCGACATGTATGATGAGCATCATAATTTTAATTATTATACTGCGCAAATGTATGCCGGCCTTTTTTTTACCAAAGATTCGGTTTGCGGTGAAGATAATATCGTTAAAGGCCACGAGTTTTCGACAGAAGGATTAAGCGGAATGGAAAAACACAAGCAACAATTAAAAATGCTTTTTTTTAATCCCGGGAAAAAAATTAACGGCCTTCCATTTATAAGTGGGAAGACAGAAATTTTTGATGAATCAATGGAAGACAGGTATGATATGAGCATTGACCTTCGTGATTTTAATAATATAAGCTGTTATGTTTTTACCATTAAATCAAAAGAAAATAAAAAAAACCGCGTGGTAATAAATGAAATGACAACCTGGTTCAATGAAAAAACTTTTGAAATAGTTGCCCGTAATTATTCTTTAAGTTACGATGCCGGTGTGTATGATTTTGATGTAGCTATGGAAGTTCAAATGACTAAAGTTGGCGAACTGATTGTTCCAGCGCTCCTTCGTTATAATGGAAACTGGAAAGCCATCTTCAAAAGAAGAGAACATGGAATTTTTACAGCCACTTTGTTTGATTTTGTAAGGTAATTGCCACGAATTACTCGAATTTTCACGAATAAGAATCTGTGTCAGCCTATGTAATCGGCGGCAAAAAAAATTCGTGTTAATTTGTGAAATTCGTGGCTATCCTAATTTCTTTGCTGACTATATTTTCTCCATTTTTCAATAACCGCTTCCATATCTTCCGGCAATTCACTTTCGAAATGCATTTCTTCTTTTGTAACAGGATGAACGAAACCGAGTTGCTGTGCATGTAATGCGTGCCGCGGGCAAATCGCAAAACAATTTTCTACAAACTGCCTGTATTTGGTAAACACAGTTCCTTTTACAATTTTATCACCGCCATAAAATTCATCATTAAATAAGGGATGGCCGATGGATTGCATATGCACCCTTATCTGGTGAGTACGGCCTGTCTCCAGCCTGCATTCAACAAGCGTGACATAATTAAATTTTTCAAGCACTTTATAATGAGTAATCGCTTCCTTACCATATTCGCCCTCGGGATAGGAAGTAAATAATTTTCTAAACCGCTGGTGCCTTCCGACATGAGCATTAATAGTGCCTTCGTCATTGTCAAAATCTCCCCATACTAATGCAACATAACGCCGGTGTACTGTATGATCGAAAAATTGTTTGGCAAGGTGTGTCATTGCTTTCGATGTTTTAGCCATTACCAAAAGACCTGTTGTATTTTTATCAATCCTGTGAACTAATCCAAATCGTGAAAGTTCGGTTTCAGTAATTGATGGATTCTGTTCTTTCAGATACCATGCTACTGCATTCACCAACGTACCACCCGGGTTTCCGCTCCCGGGATGCACTACCATACCTGCCTCTTTATTTACAACCAGGATATCTTCATCTTCATAAACAATGTTAAATGGAATATTTTCAGGAACAATTTCTGTGCTTTCAGGAAGATAGGTTTCATAAATCACAATCTTATCATCGGGCCTTACTTTGTAATTGGATTTTACCGGGTGTTCGTTTACTAAAACCCTTCCCGCAGCTATAGCCTGCTGAATTTTATTTCTTGTAGCTCCTTCAATCCTGTTCATCAGGAATTTATCAATCCTGAGTGGATCCTGTCCATTCGAGCAAACAATGGTCAGCCTTTCAAAAAGTTCTTCAGTGTCATCCTGCAACTCCTGTTCATCCATAATTTTAATTTTAATCCGCAGCAAAGATGTTCAAGATTTAAAGTTGATAAAGTATTGTATTCCTTCAACCCTAAACCTTTATCCTTCGGCTTTATCTTCTCAACAATTTAATGATTATGATAATAAGCGCCAGCAAAAAAAGCAGGATTGAAGCCGGTTAATACCATGCATATACCCAATCCATTTAGTCCGGGGCGTGTCAGGATCTTTCTTTTTGATCCAAAGATATTCAGCTATTTGTCTCCATATGCCCATATAATTTTGTTAGACGTTAACAAAATAATCTAAAATTTTCGCAACCCTAAAGGGCCTATCAGTCGTATATTACAACCGAAGTTAATCACTCAAAAGCATTATTAAATGAAAATCATTTTAGCACTTTTTATTCCCGTATTGATTGCGTTTACCGGGTGTGCCCAACAGAAAAAATCGAATTACAAAATTAGTAAAACCGATGCTGAATGGAAAAAGGAGCTCACCGCTTTGCAATTTAAAGTAACACGTGAAGAAGGAACTGAAAGCCCGTTTACGGGAAAATATTGGGATAATCACCAGGAAGGAATTTACAAATGCGTTTGTTGCGGGCAAGAGGTTTTTACATCCAATACTAAATTTGAAAGCGGGACAGGGTGGCCCAGTTTTTACGAAGCTATTAATGCAAAAAATGTCGGCGAAACAACCGATAAAAATTTTGGCATGACGCGAACAGAAGTACATTGCAGCAGATGTGGAGCGCATTTGGGTCATGTATTTAGTGACGGCCCAAAACCAACAGGTCTTCGTTACTGCATCAATTCAGCGTCATTAGCTTTTGAAAAAAAATAACAATCCTTCCAAATAGGCTTAAATTCAATAATTTGGTATAGTGAAAAAAGTTGTAAGAAAACATCCGCTCGCCATTCGCTGGTTTCACTGGATAAATTTTCCCGTTATTGCCATAATGATTTGGAGTGGCATGTTGATCTATTGGGCTAATGATATTTATCGTGTTGGCTTCGGCGGTAAGACTGTTTTAAAATTTTTTCCCGATTCATTTTATAAAGCATTACACATACCTTTCAGGCTTGCCGAAGGCATGAGTCTCCATTTTGTTTTCATGTGGTTTTTTGCAATCAACGGGTTTATCTATGTATTGTATCTTATCTTCTCCGGTGAGTGGCGGTTGATTGTTCCGAACAAAAAGTCTTTAAAAGAATCGTTACTTGTTGTGCTGCACGATCTTCATTTAAGGAAAACAACACCGCCACAAAAAAAATATAATGCTGCACAACGGATAGCATACACAGTTGTAATAATTATGGGCATCGGTTCTGTACTTACCGGCCTTGCAATTTATAAGCCCGTTCAATTTCATACCCTGTGTTCTTTATTAGGAGGTTACGAATGGGCACGTGCAGAACATTTTATTTTAACCATTCTCTTTACATTATTTTTTGTTGTACACATCGTGCAGGTTATTCTCGCAGGTTGGAATAATTTCAGGAGCATGGTTACGGGGCTCGATGTACTTCGGCTGGGAAAAAATTCCCTGCAACCGGTTGTAGTAAATATTGAAAGCGAATCAGACAAACTTATACCCGCTGTAAATAAATTACCAGGTGAAAATAAAAACCCTGACAAGAAAATTGCGATGAATGACAACATTGAAAAGGTAGTAGTGCCGGACGAAAAAAACCTGCCTGCGGAACCAGAGGAGGAGGAAACAGGTACAACCCACAATGTACCTTCAGATGATAATACCAATACGGAAGAACGTGATACAGATAAAATAACCGGCAAATGAAGTACAAAGAAGAAATAACTATTTCTGAAAAAAAATTAAGGAATAAGACGATTATCTCCTTTGTTGTTTTTATATTCTTGCTCATAGCGGCTGTTTTTTTATGGAAAAAGCTTCACGAAGCGCCACTTGTAGCGGGCGCCCAAAAACCTCTTCGAACAGTGCTTAATGCTAATGAAACTTTTTTTTCAAACTTTTTAAGCGACAACCATCTTGCAAAAACTTACCCGGTTTCCGCGGCAGCAAAAAAAGTGAGGGTAAATGGTAACATAGGAATGAGCAACGATTTCGATCCGCAAACCTGGAAGCTAAAAGTAATACGAAGCCCGGGCGATACTTTGGTTTTAACGTTGGATGATATAAAAGCGCTGCCCAAAACGGAAATTGTTTTCGATTTTAAATGCATTGAGGGATGGAGCCAGATTACCCATTGGGGCGGTGTAAAGTTCAGTGACTTCGCTGTAAAGTACCATCTCGATCCTCAAACTCAAATGAAATATACGAGCCTCGTTACTCCAGATAAAAAATATTATGTGGGCATTGATATGCCTAGCATCATGCATCCCCAAACGTTGCTCTGTTATGAAATGAACGGTGAGCCATTGCCCATGAACCAGGGATATCCGTTGCGATTAATGGTCCCCGTCAAATATGGAATAAAGAGCTTAAAAAGAATTGGCACAATTTCTTTCAGCAATGAACGTCCTCCCGATTATTGGTACGAGCGAGGCTATGATTATTTCTCAGGGCTTTAATCGGCTTGAACACCCAGCCGGCGAGGCATTACGACGCTTCCCAAACAAGGAGGTTTTTTTAGTATATTACCTACTCAAAATTTCTCAATTAGGGGTAATAATCTTACCTTAATATATCATTCATTACAACCCCAATAAAACAGATATATGCCTGCTTATATTATTGTTGATGTAAAAATTAATAATCATGACGACTATGAAGCATATAAAAAACTTACCCCTGCTTCGATTGCCGCTTATGATGGAAGATTTATTGTAAGAGGAGGGCCCACAGAGACTTTAGAAGGCGATTGGCTTCCGGGAAGGCTTGTCGTATTGAAATTCCCAAATGCAGATCGGGCAAGGGAATGGTGGAATTCACCCGAATATTCGCCGGCAAAAAGTATCAGACAAAGTGCAGCAACCACAAACATGATTTTGGTGGAAGGTGTTGCTACATAGGCAGAAGCGAAGAAACACAGCCCTGTGAAACCTAAAAAAATAATTTAAGCGAGGCAACTCATTAGCCCCGGCTTCCGATAACATATCAGAAACAAATGCACTTGATATCTGCAGAGGAATTGAATCTACATATCAGAGGTTGTACTCTGAACAACAGGGAGAGTCAAAAAAAAATCTATAACTCTTTCTACAGCTATGGTATGGCCATATGTGACCGGTACACAAAAAGGAAAGAAGATTCAATAGAAATTTTTAACGACAGCTTTCTTAAAATATTCAAAGAAATCCATCGATATAAACCTTCTTACGAAGATGAGGTAAATTCATTTAAGGGTTGGGTTAGAAAAATAATGATTTATACAGCGATCGATCATTGCCGAAAGTATAACAAACATTATTTTACTGCTGAAATGGACACATCGCTTATTTATTTGCCGGTGGAAGAAGAGAATGCGTTTGACATGATTTCTTATGATGAAATAATCCGTGCCATCAAAGATCTTTCCCCCGCATACCGTACCGTTCTGAACCTCTTTATCATCGACGGATATAGCCATGAAGAAATTTCAAATCAACTGGGAATTTCTATAGGCACCTCAAAGTCCAATCTTTCAAAAGCAAGGCAACAATTACAAAAACTTTTAAAAAAAGATAATACAATCTTAATAGCGAAAAATGCCGGATGACGAAATAAATAAGAAAATAAAAGATGCTGCCGACCAGTATCACCCTGCTTACGATGATGACGCCTGGGATAAAATGAAGCAACTTCTTGATGAGCACCTTCCGCAAAAGAAGGACAGGCGAAGAATGATCTTTTTACTTCCACTGTTACTTTTATTGATTGGCGGATCACTAACAATTTATTATTTCAACACCAGGTCGTCGTCAAAGATTGCAAAGCCGGTTGTTTCAAAGGCTAATGCTGAAAAATCTAAAACGGAAAGCAATATTGCTACTCTGCCGAAAGATGCAACAGCGTCCGGCGGTAATGTAGTGGTAATACCTAAGGATATTAATTCGCATGAAAAATTACCTGCAAATACAACGGATGTAAATACCGCGGGTACAAATAAAATTGCCCGCGTCCCAACTGGCAAGTTGGTTCAAAATTCTGATGCAGATAAAAAACTGAAGAGAACTTCAACACAAATCGGCGCAACCAGTAATAGCTCCATAGAAAATGCTGCAAGTGAAACTGCAGATCAGCAGATACCAATTTCTAAACCTTCCGCAGAAAATATACAACCCGGGATAGCCGGTAACAGTAATCGGGAAGATAAACAGGAGGGTACCGTGGCAGCAGAAAAAAAAGAAACTATAGCGGCTAACGATGTCGATGAAACTAAAAGTCAAAAGAAGAACAACATCAATAACACGCAAAAGAAAACAAAGAATAATTTTCTAAACAACTTCACAATTGGTTTAGCTGCCGGTCCTGATGTAAGTGAAGTACGATTGAGCAACACGGGGAAAGTCACCGTCAATTATGGGGCTGAATTAACCTATTCCCTTAATCAAAAGCTTACGATACGTACCGGATTTTATTCCTCAAATAAAATTTACTCGGCTGGTGAAGTGGATTATCATGCTGGAGGTGGAGGTCCGGGATATTATAATTACCTGGAAAGCGTAAACGCCAACTGCAAAATTTACGAAGTACCATTATCACTGGCTTATAATTTCAGGAAAATAAAAAACCATAACTGGTTTATCGCGGGAGGCCTTTCATCCTACTTTATGAAAAAGGAATCCTATGTCTATTTTTATAAAAACCCCTCCGGTTACACATGGAGCCGCAAATGGGCGATAGAAAATAAGAATAAACATTATTTTTCTGTTTTGGATATTTCAGGAGGTTATCAATACGATGTCAGTAAAAGATTTTCTTTAAGAGCTGAGCCCTATGTGAAGATCCCATTGAGCGGCATTGGAGCAGGTAAAATAAAATTGAATAGTGAAGGAATACTTTTTACTGCGGCGGTAAAACCTTTCAAATAAGTATGACTTTAGCTTTAAAAATATTTTAAGATGAATTACCCTGGTGTACTTTTTCAATATTACTAATATAATTATCCCTTTGAAAATGAAATTGAAAGAGGCTTTCCCGGAGAAAGCCTCTTCTATTTATATCTAAAGATCGCAACGAACACCTTATAAAACGTAAACAGATCTTTATTGAGAACATCAATGGTATAATAAAGCTTAAATGAAAAGAAAACTCGTCCGGGATATTTCGGTTAATTCTTTACAGGTAGGTATAAACCAACTCAGCGGGCTGATCATTTTTTACGTGTTATCTGCTATCTTTTCTAAAAATGATTTTGGAGAAATAAACTGGTCATTAGCAATTTTACTCACTGCCTTCAGTATTCTTTCATTTGGCATTGACCAGGTAATCGTAAAAAAAATTGCTGCAGGGGAGGATGCCCGTTCGGTGCTGTCTTTATATATAATGCATGTAGCCATGACTGGTAGCCTGTTCTACAGTCTTCTTGTTATTTCCTGGTTTATTTTCCCGGGACTTCAGCACCACACGCTTTTGCTTTATTTTGGAATTGGGAAGCTTATGATTTTTTTTTCAACCCCATTCAAGCAACTGGCAAACGGACTGGAAAAGTTCAAAGCCTTGTTTTATATGTCTGTATGCTCCAACGTCGCCAGGGGTATATCTTTACTTTTATTTTATTTTTTTTCAAACCCTTCTTTAACAACAGTTATTGTCATTTTCATTTGCGGCGACATCGCTGAATTAATAGTTTCATTTTTACTCACAGGCAAAATATTAAAAAAGCCTTTATCCGCCAGGCCTAACAAAATAAATTACATAAATCTCCTTAGGGAATCACTGCCACAAGTTGGTGTGGTTATTTTCACTTCTGCCATCGCACGTTTCGACTGGATAATTCTTGGCATTCTTGCATCTACAGTTATCGTTGCCGAATACAGTTTTGCATTTAAAGTTTTTGAAATAACTACTTTGCCGCTGGTGATAATTGCGCCTATCTTAATCCCCCTTTTCACCCGCCTCTTTCATTCCGGGGCGCCTAAACTAGCAAAAGAAAAAATTACCCGCCTTCTTAACCTGCTGAGGTTCGAAATGATTATTTCGTCATTGATAGCGCTCCTGCTCAATATTCTTTGGATACCCGTAATTGATTTTATTACAAATGGTAAATATGGGACAATAAATAAATACACAATTTTTATTCTTTCAGTGTGTATGCCATTTATCTATGCCAATAATTTTTTTTGGACAATAACTTTTTCTAAAGGTGAGCTCAAAAAAATCCTCCACATCTTTTTCATTACTTTTTTAGTCAACGTGATTTGTGATATCACTTTGATTCCATTTTATGGAGCCGAAGGAGCCGCTACAGGATATTTCGCGGCAATATTCATTCAATTTATTTTATTCCGGGTGAAAACAAATTTTGCAGTGGAAAAGAATTATGGGCTTTCGATTCTTCTTTGCCCTGCTGCTGCTTTTATAAGCGGCGCTTTGGCTACCCGCTTTTTCGACAGCCTTATTGTAACACTTTTAATGGCAATTTTTTTCTTCATTATTATATTAATTTCCTGCAGGCAACTTCGCCCTGCAGACTGGCAAATGCTAAGACCCGCCTCAGCTTTATAGCTGGCAACCACCTACACTCCTCTTACGTTTAGAAATGTAACCGGGATGCCAGATTCATTTGCCCTGGAATTAAAATTCACAACCAAGATTTTGACCAGTAAATCACTTTCTGTCAACATTCGAAAATCGTTTGAAAGTATTGATTGGAAAATTCTGATCTTCCTCCTGTTGTTTGTTAATGTAAAGTTGATTTTTAAGCTCATCGCAATTGTTCTTATCTGCCTGCTGCGATTCAACTTTAGATTTGATTTTCGCCTTCGCAATTCACGGCTGCCTTTGTTTTATCTAATAATAATTGGCATTGGTATTCTTAACTGGTTTATTATTGGGTTTGCTAATCCGGCTTATAACGTTGTTCTTTTAACCGGCATTGCCTTTTGGATCGTTAGTATCCTTGCTGTACACCAGGTAAAGCGATCTGTCGAGCTTCACGATTCTTTCATAATTCATAATACGATCCAGCTTTTTTTTATAATTAATGCTGTCGTTTCGCTTGCTATTTTTTTATTAATTATTTTCAAAACCGGAGCCATTAATCCATATCTCTACCAGGGTGAGTACCAGAAATATTTCATTGGCACGGGCGATTATATTAAAGGCATTTCATTCGATACATCCACAACTAATTCGGTGTTGAATGCTTTTAGCGTTGTTTATTTCCTCAACCAAAAAAAAGCCGGGATGGTTTTGTTGTGCATGAGCACCTTGCTTTTAACCGGCAGCAACATTACCAACCTGCTGTTGTGCGCCGTATTATTATTTGTACTTCTCTTTCAAAGTAACAGGGAGCAAAAAAGTTTAATTCTTATTTGCTTCTTTTTACTTATCATTTTTATGACAAAGATTTCTCCACAGAATAATCAATACCTCGTTAATTATTACGAAAAGATTTTTAGTAACGCAACCTCAAAACAAAAACATGCTGCGCTCTTGTCCATCAAAGAAAAACCTGACAGCGCCTTAACAATTGAAGAAAGAAAACAGAAGTTTGCTATGATGTACCTGGATAGTTTGTCCCATGTGCAAATTGAAAAACAAAAAAGCAAATTTCAGCACACGACAAGTATAAACCAAAAGCCCGCTATTCCAGGCGATAGTATTCACACGCCAAAGTTTCAGCATCGATCTGTTACTACCCCGGTTGAAGCAGGCATGTTCAACTTTATCATTACGCATCCTTCAGCGTTGCCTATTTCATCGGACACTGCCTTTCATTCCAGGCTGCCAGGCAAAATAATTGGATGGGAACAAACGATTACATGGTTACAACATCATCCTCAAAAAATAGTTGCCGGCGCAGGCATTGGAAATTTCTCTTCCAAGCTTGCACTTCGCACATCGTGTATAAACGTGGCGGGTTCCTGGCCTGGAAAACATAAATATATCAGCCCTGACTTTTTATCTAATCATCTTGACTTGTATTTATATTATTTCAGTAAGGAGGATGAACTTCATTCCATAATAAATAATCCTTCATCTGTGTATGATCATCTGCTCGGAGAATATGGTGTAGCAGGCCTTCTCGCTTTCTTATTTTTTTACCTGGGATTTTTCTTACGGAATAAAAGAATACTTACTTATGGTATTCCATTGATTTTATTATTGACGGGAATTTTTTTTATTGATTATTGGTTTGAGCAATTATCTGTGGTGATACTATTTGAATTGCTGCTATTTCTCAACATAAAAGAAGGAAAAGAAAAATTATGAAAGAACGAGCAGCAAAGTTAAGTGTATTGATGCCCGCCTATAATGCCGGGAATTATATTTCAGAAGCTATCGATTCAATATTGAAACAAACCTTCACAGATTTTGAATTCATAATTGTCAATGACGGCTCAACTGATAATACGAAGGAAATCATTGAATCATTTTCTGACCCAAGAATTATTCTGCTAAACCAGGAAAACAAGGGTATTGCGACAGCCCTGAATGCAGGCTTATCAAAAGCGAAAGCGCCGTACATAGCACGGTTCGATGCAGATGATGTTTGCTTCCCTCACAGGCTTGAGCAGCAATATGATTTTTTAAATACGCATCCCGGTTATATTGTTTGTGGCAGTGATGCGGAATATATTTCTGCGAACGGCGAGCACCTTTTCAATTTCAGAAGCATTAGCCACACACACGAGCAAATCATCGAAAAGGTATATGCCCACTGCCCATTTATTCATTCCTCCGTTATGTATAGAAAAGATGCTGTGATAAAAGCCGGCGGCTATTCATTACATGCGCACAATTTTGAAGACTATTTTTTGTGGATCCGGCTAAAACAATTTGGGAAGTTTTATAACCTGCGCCAACAACTGATTAAAGTACGGTTCAATCCCTCGTCCGCAACCATCGATGAAAAATGGAGAGGCCCGCTTTTCCGGAAAATCAAAAAACATATTATAAAAAAAGGAGTAATCACAAAAGAAGAAGGTGACGAATTACTTGCGATAATACAAAGCCAAGATATTAAAAAAATTAAAGAAGGTTCTTATTATGCATTGTGTGGTAAAAAGTTTTTGGTCGACAATCATCAGCCCAAAAAAGCCAGGCCGCTTCTTTCAAAAGCGATAAAAATACATCCTTACAGGTGGGATAATTATGCCTTATACATGTTGAGTTATTTCCCGGGACCTTTTATCGGATGGCTGCATAAATCATTTCTTCCAAAATTCAATAGTCAATGAAAGTAGCTTTCATAGCCCGCTCCTCACTATTTACCGTAAAAGGCGGAGACACTATACAAATACAACAGACCGCAAGCCACCTTAAAGAATTTAATGTACAGGCAGACATAAGGCTTACTCACGAAAAAATAAATTACGACGACTACGACCTGTTACATTTTTTCAATCTCACAAGGCCTGCGGATATTTTACCACATATTCAATCCTGCAACAAACCCTTTGCAGTATCACCCATTTTAATTAATTATTCAGAGTATGACAAACAATATCGCAAAGGTATTGTAAGGTTAATCTTTCGTTTTTTATCGGCCGATAAAATTGAATACGTAAAAACAATTGGCCGCTGGGCGAAAGGACAGGAAAAAATTAAAAGCCAATATCTTTTTCGCGGGCAGCAAAACAGTATAAAAAAAATCATACAAAAAGCCGGAATATTTCTTCCTAATTCTGAAATGGAATACCGGCAGCTCGTTCGCTCCTACGCACTCACTTCGGATTATTCAATAATTCCAAATGGTGTAGATGAAAAATTATTTCAGCAACAAGGTCCAATTGAAAAAGATAATAATATGGTTTTATCCGTAGCAAGGATAGAAGGGATAAAAAACCAATTGAATCTCATTAAGGCAATCAATGATACAAAATACCAACTTTACATTATTGGAAGCGCTTCTATAAACCAATCTGCTTATTACCATGAATGCAGAGAATCGGCATCAGAAAATGTTCATTTTATTGATCACCTTTCACAGGAAAACTTAATTCCCTATTACCAAAAAGCAAAAGTGCATGTTTTACCCAGTTGGTTTGAAACCTGTGGCCTGTCTACGCTTGAGGCCATTGCGATGAACTGTAGTGTTGTAATAACAAATAAAGGCTTCACTTATGAATATTTCAATAATCATGCATTTTATTGCGATCCAGCTTTGCCGTCTTCGATACGTAAGGCCATAGACGAAGCAAGTAAGGCAAGGCCATGCAAAAAATTTCAGCAAAAAATTTCAACAGAATATACATGGAGAAATGCGGCCATTAAAACACATAACGCTTATAAAAAAACGCTGTCACTATCATGAAATTAAAAATTGCCATAAT
>JBBSPK010000027.1:0-23956 GCA_038258875.1 Chitinophagales bacterium | reverse complement strand
TTCAAAACAGATTCTACCGGTATAATTCTTAATGAGGCCGCGGCAAAATTATTAAGCTTTGCCGACCCCGTTAATAAAACATTATACCACATGAGAAATATGCAGGATGGTAAGGACCTGATAGCTTATCACATTGTTGGTATTGTGAAGAATTTTAATTTCAATTCATTGCGTGAAGAAGTTACTCCATTGGCATTGGTGTATGGTGAACAAAACGGTAGCATTGCTTTTAGAATCAACACCACAAATATTCCCGGTTTGATTAGTCAGATTGAAAATAAATGGAAGGCAATGGCGGCAGGCCAGCCATTCAATTATTCTTTTATGAATGATGATTTTAATAACACGTATAAATCGGAACAACAAACAGGAAAAATATTTATATCATTTGCCATACTCGCCATTTTTATTGCGTGCCTTGGGTTATTTGGCCTGGTAACTTATGCTGCGGAGCAACGTACCAAAGAGATTGGGATTCGCAAAGTATTGGGTGCCGATGTAACCAGTATCGTTAATTTGCTATCCAAAGATTTTTTAAAACTAATTATCATTGCTGCTTTTATTGCGTTCCCTGTCTCATGGTGGGCAATGCATACCTGGCTGGAGCATTTTGCATACAGGGTTTCTATAACATGGTGGGTATTCGTAATCGCCGGCGGTATGGCTCTTTTGATTGCATTGATTACCGTAAGCTTCCAGGCAATTAAGGCGGCTGTTGCAAACCCGGTGAAATCATTGCGAACGGAATAAAAATTAGCTAACAGCTTATTAGCTCAAATAAAACTATGCTAAAGAACTATTTCAAAACCGCACTTCGTAACCTTTATAAAAACAAATTATATTCTGCTATAAATATTTTTGGCCTAACGGTAGGGTTAGCTGCATGCCTCTTGATTGGCATTTATATAAATCACGAATTGAGTTATGATAAGTTTAATAAAAAAGCAAACCGCATTGTGCGTACCACAATGGAATATGGCAAAGATGGAACGGTGAATAAAGGGGCGACAACCGGAACTAAAGTTGGGCCTCAATTTAAAAGAACCTTTCCCTTAGTTGAAGAATATGCCCGAACTTTTATAAGTCATAATGTAGTAAAGAGCGGCGATAAAATGTTTGATGAACCAAACATCCTTTATGCCGATCCTGCATTTTTCAAAATATTTTCTTTTCATATTATTGAAGGTGATGCCGCTACTGCACTTAATGAGCCGGATAAAATTGTTATCACTGCATCAATGGCAAAAAAGTATTTCGGCAGTGATAATTACCAGGAAGCGATTAATAAAATTTTTACAAGCGGTGGAAAAGATTTAAGGGTATCGGCAGTTTGTGAAGATGTACCGCAGAACTCGCAAATGAAATTTGATTTTGCCACGCAATTTCTAAACCTTGGCAATGGCGTTAAAGAAGAACAGTGGTGGACTGCCAACTGGATAACGTATTTTTTGCTGCGTGATAAAAATAGTATCACTCAATTCCAAAAACAGGTGAGTGATTATATGAGAACACCAGCTGTAAAGAAAGAGGCCGGGCTTGAAGGAAATGGTTATCTCACTTATCATTTTGAACCATTAACCAAAGTGCATTTGTATTCTTCGCTGGCAGGCTTTGAACCGAATGGAAGCATTACATACGTCTATATGTTTTCCATTATTGCCTTACTCATCCTTATTATCGCCTGCGCTAACTACACAAATCTTGCAACTGCTCAATCTGCAGGCCGTACCGGTGAAATAGGGATACGAAAAGTTATAGGGGCTTCCAGGCAACAGGTATTTATGCAATTCATGGGAGAGTCATCTATTATCACTTTTGTAGCTGCAGCTTTTGCATTGTTATTGAGTATTTTTTTAATTCCACACTTCAATAGTATCACAGGTAATCATTTTAATGCCGGTATTTTATTAAAGCCACTTCCCATTATTGCATTGATAGTTTTTTCGGTGCTGGTAAGTTTTTTTGCAGGATTATACCCTGCTTTGGTATTGTCAGGCACACAAGTTATGGGTGTGCTTAAAAAAGGATTTTCATTTACAGGCGGTAATAATTTTCTGCGCAAAGCATTGATAGTTGCGCAATTTGGAATTTCAATATTCCTTATTATTTACACAGTTATCATATTGCAGCAGATGGATTATATGCAAACAAAAAACCTGGGCTATGATAAAGAGCATGTTGTAGTGCTGCCGATTGGCGGCAATATGTTGCAAAATTTTCAAAGCCTCAAGGATGCTTTCCAACAGGTGCCCGGGGTGGCGGGTGTTACTGCTTCGTATGAAACGCCGGAGTATGTGGAGTGGGGCGATGGCATTACCGCGATCGATGAAAAAGGCACACATGATATATCGTTAAATGCGATGCCTGTTGATTTGGATTTTATTAAAACCATGAAGATGCAACTAATTGCAGGACGGGATTTTCAGCAATCGGATTTTTCGCTAATGGATACAAATAATAATAATGCAAATTACCAGCAACCTTATATTATTAATGAAACTCTTGCGAAGAAAATTGGTTGGACACCTCAGCAATCTATTGGAAGAATAATTGAAAACAGGGCAAAGGGCCCTGTCCTAGGTGTTGTGAAAGATTTTAATTTCAGCAGTCTTCACGATCCAATTGGGCCGATGTTGATATTTCTTGGCCGTGACTTCTCCCGGGATTTTATGTTGCGCATCAACGGAGATGATATGAAGAATACACTTGCACGCCTCGAAGCAGTATGGAAACAGCGTATTCCCGGAAGGCCTTTTGTTTATCATTTTCTTGATGATGATTACAATAAATTATACCTCGCTGAACAACGGACTTCATCGTTATTTGGAATTGCGGCAGGGCTTGCAATTATATTGGCGTGCCTCGGTTTGTTTGGGCTCGCTGCTTTTACAACGGTACAACGCACCAAAGAAATTGGCATAAGAAGAGTGCTGGGAGCTAACATACGCGGCATCACTTTACTTGTCGCGAAAAACTTTTTGCAGTTAGTAGGTATTGCTATTCTCATTGCAGTGCCACTCGCGTGGTGGGCTGGCAACAAATGGTTACAGGATTTTGCTTTTCGCGTACCTGTTCGGGCATATGTTTTTGTGATAACGGCATTGGTAACGGTATTGATTGCATCGTGTACTGTTGGTTATCATGCATTAAGGGTTGCACTTATGAACCCTGTAAAAAGTTTGAGAAGTGAGTAGGTGAGTGGTGAATGGTGAGTGGTGAATGGTGAATGGTGAATAAATATTACGATTAAGTGCTGAAATCTCATGGCTGAAAGCTTAAAAAAGAACTATGATAAAAAATTATTTCAAAATTGCATTCAGAAACCTGAGGAGAAATAAGATTTATTCCTTCATTAATATTTCCGGGTTAAGTATTGGGCTGGCTTGTGCTATGCTTATTCTTTTGTATGTGAAAGATGAAGTGAGCTACGATCGGTTTCATAACAATGTGAATAATATCTATCGCGTAGTTAGTGATAATAAAGATAAAGACGGCAACAGGCGCAAAGATGGTAACAGCGGCTATTTCCAGGGACCCAGGTTTACACAAAACGTGCCGGGCATAGAAACTTTTGTGCGGGTGAAAAGCGGCATACGCGATATGAAAACAGGCATTGATATTCATCCGCAGGATTTACTATATGTTGACTCCGGCTTCTTTTCCGCTTTTTCTTTTCCTCTTAAAAGCGGTAATCCAAAAACATGTTTAAAAGAACCCCATTCGGTTGTTATCTCTGAAGAGATAGCTGAAAAACAGTTTAACACTACGGATGCAATTGGTAAAACAATTATGTTGAAAGATGATAGTGTATTCGTACCGTACCAGGTGAGCGCCGTTGCCAAAAAAACACCGCAGAATTCGTCTATAAAATTTGATATGGTGCTGCCATTTATAATTCCCCCGAGAGAGGCAGTAGACAATGAAGACTGGTTCAATTTTTTTTTAAACACATTTGTGGTACTTAATCCTAATGCAAATGTACCGCTGGTAGAAAGCCAGATGCAGAAATTTTATCTACAGGATTCTAAGGACGGCAGAAAATTAATGGCGGAAAAATATGGCGATATTGTCGGAGATACACGTTATATGTTACAGCCATATACCGATATGCACATGAGCACCGAACTACCTCCTCAAAATGGTTTAAGCGATGCAAGCAATCCAATGTACTCATACATACTTTCGGGTATTGCTTTATTTATACTACTTATAGCCTGTATTAATTTTGTAAATCTTACGGTGGCCCGTTCGGTAAAAAGGGCTAAGGAAATCGGTATCCGTAAGGTTGTGGGCGGAGAGCGGAAACAATTAATTTTTCAATTTCTCGGTGAGTCATTTTTTCTTTGCATCATTGCTTTTCTATTCGCTGTTGTTATTGTTCAGGTCACGCTTCCTGTTTTTAATAATCTTGCAAACAAAGCGCTTTCACTTTCTTATTTATTTGACGTGAAGTTGGTAAGCGGTTATATATTTCTTTTTATTGTCACAGGTTTTTTGGCGGGCTTCTATCCTGCATTGGTTTTATCAGGATATAAACCTGTAGAGATATTATATAGCCGTTTCAATCTTTCCGGTAAAAATTATCTGCAAAAGTCTTTGGTAGTTCTCCAGTTTACACTTGCCTCTTTTTTAATCATTGCCACATTCGTCATGTATGCGCAATTTAATTTTCTCACAACAGAAAAGTTGGGTTATGATGATAGTAACCTGGTTATTGTAAATACGGACGCGGTAAAACATAGTTTGGCCGCAGTATTCAGAAATGAATTAATGAAAGATAAAAACATAACTAACGTAGCTGCAAAGAATGGGGGCATGTGGGGAACTGCCGCTAAAACTGGTAATGATTCTATCATACAATTTCAATATGAAACGGTAAATGAATCATATATTCCTTTATTAAAAATACCGCTCGTACAGGGTAGAAATTTTTCTTCGGAGTTTCCTGGTGATTCCACTAATTCAGTTTTGGTAAATGAAGAATTTGTAAAAAAAGCTGGCTGGAAAAATCCAATTGACCAGGTTGTTAATTTCTGGTATAGAAACGAAGTATATCATGTTATTGGAGTCGTAAAGAATTATCATTTCTCTTCATTAAATGAAAAGATAGGCACGCAACTATTTACCATGAAGAATGATAATCCTTATGGATCATTTGCCATTAAAATAAGGCCGGGTAGCGATGCCGCAAGTCTGAAGCATATACAAAAAGCGTTCAAAAAGTTCTTTCCGCTAAGCCCTTATTCCTACGTGTTCAAAGACCAGCAAAACCTTAAGAGTTATGAGGCGGAGGCCAAATGGAAACAAATCATGTTTTTCAGCGCTATCCTTACCATTTTTATTTCGTGCATTGGTTTATTCGGCTTGTCTGTACTTTCCGCAGAGAGAAGAACGAAGGAGGTTGGCATACGCAAAGTATTGGGTGCTTCCATAAATAACGTGGTGACAATTCTTTCCAAAGATTTTGTAAAACTCGTGGTTATAGCATTATTCATTGCTGTTCCTTTGGCATGGATTGCTGCAAGTAAATGGTTGGAAAATTATCCATACCGCATCGCATTAAACTGGCCGATGTTTTTTGTGGCGGGAATAATTGTAATTTTTATAGCGATCGCAACGGTGAGCTTCCAGGCAATTAAAGCAGCGATTGCAAACCCGGTAAAAAGCTTAAGAACAGAATAAGTATTTAAAATTGAAAATGGAGAATAAAAATAAATAAATATGATACACGAATTCTAAACTACTTCGATGTTTAAAAATTATTTCAAAATCGCGTGGCGAAATTTAAGGAAGCATAAAGTTTTTTCGTTGATTAATATTTTAGGCATGTCTGCAGCTATGGCTATCTGCATATTGATGCTTTCTAAAATAAAGAGTATTTATGACTATGATAATTTTCATCCAAATGCTGCAAATACATACCGTATTATCACAAACCTTGAAAGAAAAAAAGGGGAGCATTTATTTGTAGCTAGTAGCCCGCTTGCCCTTGGTCCATATTTGCAAAATAATTATCCGCAGCTACAAAAATTTACAAGGGTATGTTTTAAAGAAACTATTGTAAAGGCAGATGACAAATCTTTCCCCGCAAGGACGGCCTTTGTTGATCCTGATTTTTATAAAATATTTGGATTTAAAATTTCATCCGGTGCACCTGCGCTTAATAGCCAAACGATTGTCGTGTCGCAGGATTTAGCAACAAGATTTTTTGGTAAAGATGATCCTATCGGCAAAACTATAACCACGCCGGATTATGGGCCTTTTGTAATTTCAGGAATTCTTGAGAAAAATAAATACCCTTCGCATTTGAAGTTTGATATGATTGCCCCAATTTCCCTTTATAATTCGCAGATTCCAATAGACAACTGGCCAGACGAAGCTGCAGGCTATACATATATACAGGTAAAAAAGGAAGTGTCGAAAAAATCAATCAATTCATTTTTAACCGGCCTTAATAATTTAGTGAATAAGATATTCCTCAAAGGCTATGACAAGCAAATGATGTTTGAAGCCCAGCCTTTGAAAAGCATTACACCCGCAATGCACCCTATTTATAATACAGCAGACGAGCCCCCATTTTCAGTTATTATATTTTTGGCAACTTTAGGTGCGATAATATTATTGTTGTCGTTCTTCAATTATATAAATCTCATGCTGGCCCGTTCGCTTGACCGTGCCCGTGAGGTTGGAGTAAGGAAAGTTGTCGGAGCGCTCAAATCAAATTTGATGCATCAATTTTTAGTGGAGTCGGTTTTACTTACATTGATAGCGTTTGTTTTGGCCCTGGTGGAATATAATTTTTTAAAACCTTTACCCGCTCTTGAAGGCCTTACAAGAGATGTAGTGCAGGACAGTACCTTATGGATTTATTTTATTGCGTTTGCCCTGCTTACCGGCCTTACTGCCGGATGGATACCTGCAAAAGTACTTTCGCGTTTTAAACCGGTTGATGTTTTAAAAGGAAAATTACATGTCCGTTTGTTTGGAGGAATGGGATTGAGAAGGGCACTTACCGTTGCGCAATTCGCTGCGTCGTTTATTGCGCTTGTTACTTTAGTTATTTTTTTCAAACAAAGTAATTTTATGGCCACTGCAGAATATGGTTTTGCAAGGGAGAGAATTATTAATCTCCGGCTACAGGGTTACGATTATAACCTGCTATCATCGTCAATGCTTTCCGTGCAAGGCGTACAAGGCGTTTCCGGTTCATCGGGTTTATTTGGTTTTTCTGAAGATGATCGCAAATTTATAAAACAAAGGCCCGGAGATGATTCTATAGCCGCTTCTTATTTTTCTGTGTCGCCTTCATTTATTACCACTATGCAACTGAAATTTATTGCAGGTAAAAATTTACCGGAACATTTTAGAAACACTGATAACGGCTTTATAGTTCTTAATGAAACAGCTTGCAGGCTAATGAAATTTAAATACCCGGTTGAATCAATAGGACAGCTTATCTATCTCAACGACTCTCTGCAATACCAGGTGGCGGGGATAGTAAAGGGTTTTCATTTTCAAAATTTTCAACATGCAATAGCGCCATTGGTTTTGGTTAATAATCCGAATGAATTTAAAACACTTGCGTTAAAGATTAATCCGGGCGCAGATCAATCTGTTTTATCCCGGATAGAAAAAAGATGGAAGGCGCTTAATCCTCATGCGCCCATATCAGTTCATTGGTACGAGAGTGATTTGTATAACCAACATTCACATACCGATGATATTATTTTTATTGGGTTACTCACCGGCATTGCATTGTTAATTGCCTGTCTTGGATTGCTTGGTATGGTAATATATACCACCAAAAACAGGCAGAAAGAAATAGGCATCAGAAAAGTACTTGGTGCAGATTTTGGGCAATTGATATATATTATTTCAAAAGAGTTTATAGGCCTGCTGCTTATTTCTATTACGATCGGATTACCCATTGGAATTTTATTTGGCAAACGATTTTTACAGCAATATGCTTACCAGATACCGATTAGCTTTTTTCTGCTAAGTGGTTGCGCAATTGCAATGCTATTGATTGGTTTTTTAACTATTGGATGGCAGACGTATAAGGCCGCATTTGCAAACCCAGTTGAGTCACTTCGCAGGGAATGAGTGCTTTGAATGAGACAATTTGTCCATTGATTCATCCGGAGAAAATTTGAAAATAAAGAATCTTGAAGTGTGAATAAATCAGACATCACTAAATCAGAAATTCCTTTTTATGTTTAAAAACTATTTCAAAATAGCGTGGAGAACCCTGGTCAAGAATAAAATATTTTCATTCATAAATATTGCGGGGCTTGGCCTTAGCCTTGCTGCCTTTTGGTTTATTGCACTTTTTATTGCGCAGGAACTTAGTTACGACCGGTATCATAAAAATGCCGATCGCATTTATCGACTCGCATCACATGGAAATTGGGAGGCAGATAAGTTTGATATTACGGGCACTTCCGGCCTCACAGCCAAAGCACTAAAAAATGAATATCCCGAAATAGAAGAAACCGTTCGTATCGACCCTGAAGGCGGTGGCATTATTAGTTATAATGAAAAACGTTTTAAAGAGGATGCCGTTTTTTTTACGGATCCAGGTTTTTTTAAAATTTTTACCCACCATTTCCTGGCTGGCGATCCTTTAAATGCACTGGCGAAACCAGGCTCTGTTGTGATCACTAAAACACTTTGCGATAAACTATTTGCAGATCCACAGGCGGCCATAAATAAAACTGTTTATTTCGATAATAACTCACCCGACGTTGTTAGTGGAGTTATCGAAGATGTGCCGGAGAATTCTCATTTTACTTTCCAGGCCTTACGCACCATGCCCGCAGATTATACCGGCGATTGGGGAAACTTCAATATTTACACGTATATTCTTTTAAAGAAAAATGCAGATGTACAAGCCCTTCGTGCAAAGATGCCTGCATTTATAAAAAAATATTTTACGGCTAACAGTTTGGATATTGCTTACTCAATAGAATTTCAGCCGTTAACCTCCATTCATCTGCATTCTCATTTAAGTTATGAACTGGGAGATAAAAGGAATATCAATTACCTGTACGTCCTATCAATTGTCGGGTTGCTTATCCTGATTATTGCCTTTATAAATTATACAAATATCACAACGGCAAGGGCTGCTGAGCGCCTGCGTGAAGTAGCAGTGAGAAAAATTATTGGTTCCACCCGTAAAAACCTGGTTGCTTTGTTTCTCACGGAATCAATACTGGTTATTCTGATTGCTGCTGGTTGTAGCGTTGTACTTGTTATTCTTACCATGCCCTTATTCAACGGTCTTACCGGCAAGCATTTATCTCCCTGGAATTTTGGCGTGATAAACAGCATGGCTTATTTGCTTATTTTCTCGCTAATAGCGGGTCTTATCGGGGGACTGTATCCTGCATTATTTTTATCCGGATTTAAAACAATTCCGGCACTAAAAAAACAGGCTGGTAATCTTCGTACACAGGTTGTCTTTCGGAAATCACTGGTTGTATTTCAGTTTTCGGTAACTGTCGTGATGATTGCCGCCTCAATAATTATATATAGCCAGCTCCGTTACGTATCAAAAAAAGACCTTGGTTTTAACCAGAAGCAGGTGCTTACATTTCATCTTGATTCAAGGCCTTTGAGATCCCAGTTACCTGCACTCCGCTCCGCTCTTATGCAAAACCCGCAGGTGCAGGCTGTAGGGTCAGCCGGCAATCCGATCGGTAATAATAACATCGGCATGATAGATTACAGCGTAGAGAAAAACGGTGCTCTCGATCCACACAGCAATTTAGCTTTCGGCCTTACGGTTGATGAGGACTTCATTCCGGCAATGCAAATAAAAATGAGTGAAGGACGCAACTTCTTAAAAAGTATGCCCACAGATAGCAATAGCGTAATAGTTAATGAAGCATTTATAAGAAAGCAAGGGTGGACTAACGGAACGGGTAAACGCATTCAAAGCGGATTAGATTCTGCAGGTAGTGTACTTTATGCAACCATCATTGGCGTCATACGTGATTTTCATATCTATTCACTACAGCACAAGATTGAACCGATGATACTGCAACTTCCCCGCTCTGCTAATGATAAGGATAATGTATATGTTCGTTTGAGTACTCACAACATCCCGCAAATATTGCAATTCATGGAGCAAACTTTCAGGAAATTTGACCACGAATCGCCATTTGAATATCATTTCCTGGACAGGAATTTTGCTGCTCAATATGTTGCAGAACAAAAGCAGGGACAGGTGCTGTTGTCATTCACAATACTTACCATTTGCATTGCATGCCTCGGTTTGTTTGGCCTTATTACTTTTACCACAGAGCAGCGTGTAAAAGAAATCGGCATACGAAAAGTATTGGGAGCAAGTGTACAAAGTTTGGTTGCCATGTTGACCAGCGGCTTGTTAAAACTCGTTTTGTTGTCAATGCTTATAGCAATACCGGTTGGCTGCCTGATAATGAATACATGGTTGCAGGATTTTGCATACCGTATCCATATGCAATGGTGGATGTTTGCATTGGCTGGAACTATAGCCTTACTTATTGCGTTGGCTACTTTAAGTTTTCAATCAATAAAAGCTGCAATAGCAAACCCGGTGAAATCATTGCGAACGGAATAAGTAACTGTGAAGAGCCTGCCTGCGGGGAGGTTTAAGAACGGAATGAGAATTTTGAATTTAAAATCGTCATCATGATAAAGAATTATTTTAAAACTGCGTTTCGCAATCTTACTAAAAATAAGATTTATACTATATTAAATATTTCAGGCCTTTCAATAGGCGTGGTCGTTTGCCTGCTTATTGGTGTATGGTTGCAAAGAGAGCTAACCTTTGATAATTTTCATTCAAACGGTAATAAAATATTTCGCCTGGTAAATACATTCAAAAGCGAAAGTGAATCATTTTCACAAGCTCCATCCGGGCCTGCATTCGGGACGCAATTACCTAAGGAATTACCTGCAGTTAAATCGGCATGCAGGTTATTTGGCGACGAGTATAAAGTGCAGGCAGGAGAAAAGCAATTTTTTGAGGCCAACATACAGGAAGTAGATTCCAATTTTTTCTCATTTTTTGGATTTGATTTAAAAGAAGGTCAACCTGCAAGCTGCCTGCAATCCTTTGACCACGTTGTGCTGACGGAACACCTGGCCGTAAAATATTTCGGTAAGGAAAGTCCGCTGGGTAAACAAATGCTAATTGATAGTGTACCCGTAAAGGTTAGTGGTATTGTGCAGGATCCTCCTGTTAACTCGCACATCCAGTTTGATATGTTGCTTTCATCTTCATTTCTTAAGAAAAGAATGAAGGACCGCTATAATTTTGATATTGATAGTATGTGGGTCGGCGGATGGCCCAACACTTATGTTGAATTAGCTAATCCTGCAAAATGGAAAGATGCCCAACTACAAATAAACCAGTTGGCCGCAAGAGTCGAGGAAAAAGACTGGAAAGAAAATAAGATGTCTTATCAATATCAACTGCAGCCTCTCCGGGATATTCATTTAAAATCACATTTGCGCTATGACGCGGCTAACAATGGAAGTATATCACGGGTAAATATTTTTTCTATCATAGGAATAATTGTCTTGCTGATGGCTTGCATCAATTATGTAAACCTTACGACAGCCGGCGCCATTAAGCGGGCAAAAGAATCTTCTGTGCGAAAAGTAATCGGCGCAACAAAGTCTGAACTAAGCCTCCAATTTTTTTCCGAAACATTTATTATTTGTACAGTTGCGGTTTTACTCGGAGTGCTGATTTTTAAAATTGTATTGCCACAATTTTCTGCATGGATTGGTCAACCTTACTTCTTTCCCCTAAATGCTAAAAACGTTTTAATAATTTTTGGGTTTATCTTTTTTATTTCTACGGTGGCAGGAATTTACCCGGCAAGTATTTTATCTTCTTTCAAACCTGCTGTTTCGTTAAAAGGAAATTTTTCACAAAGCATACGTGGAAATCTTATCAGGAAAACACTCGTGGTATTCCAGTTTACAATAACAATTGCTTTGGTTGCTTCCATTTTTATTATAACGCAGCAAATGAATTACGTAAAGAATAAAGGCCTGGGATTTAATGGTAATGCGGTGCTGCAAATTAATTTCAACGGCGACAAAAATGTAATCGGCTCATACGCTGCCCTCAAAAATGAACTTTTAAAAAGTCCTTACATACTTAATGTCACGAAGCACAACCAAAATATCGTTGGTGGCCTCGGCAATGGATGGACGACAACTGAGAATTTAAAAGGTGATGAAATTTCAACAAGCCTTTACGGCTTGTCAGTTGATGCCGATTATTTGAAAACATACGATATGAAGCTTGTAGCCGGCCGTTTTTTTTCAAAAGATATAGGAGGTGATAGTACCAAAGCAGTGCTGGTAAATGAGGCTGCGGTAAGAACATTTGGCTGGCAAACGCCAGAGAATGCAATCGGTAAACCATTTGGTAAAGGCGATGACAGGAAATATGTAATTGGCGTAATTAAAGATTTCAACTTCGAGAGTCTTCATAAACCGGTTGAGGCTTTAATGATCAACTTTGCCAGGCAGGGCAGCAGCATTTCCCTAAAGATAGATGCAGCGCACAGTAACGAAGCAATTACTCAATTAAAAGGAGTATGGAAAACAGTTATATCGACAGTTCCGCTGCAGTACAATTTTGTTGATGACGAGATAGGCAAGCAATATGGGAACGAACAAAAAATGGAAGGTATATTTTATGGTTTCTCCGGGCTGTCATTGTTAATTGCATGTCTTGGCTTATTTGGATTATCCACTTTTATTGTTGAACGAAAGATAAAAGAGATAGGCATACGCAAAATCTTAGGTGCAAGTATTCCAGGTATTGTGGGACTACTCTCCAAAGATTTTTTAAAGCTGGTATTAATATCCATATTAATTGCAACACCATTGGCCTGGTATTTTATGAACAACTGGCTGCAGGATTTTGCTTACCGGGTTCAAATAAATTCATGGGTTTTTGTGATAGCGGGCCTGATAGCAGTTTTCATTGCATTTATTACCATCAGCTTGCAGTCAATTAAGGCGGCGATTGCGAACCCGGTGAAAAGTTTACGAACCGAGTGATTAAAAATGAAATCCCGGTATTTTTGGGATGACGAAGGGTTTATGAAATAGAATTCAATGCTACTAACCACAAACACTAAACGTAACGACGTATATGTTAAAAAATTATTTTAAAACTGCATGGCGTAATCTTAAAAGGAATAAACTGTATTCTCTAATAAATATTACCGGTTTATCAATTGGAATGGCTTGTTGCATTTTCATCTTTCTTTATATCCGGCTTGAAACCGGTTATGACAAATTCAATGTAAATGCTCATAATATTTATAGGCTAACCGAAATACTTCACATGCCTAAGGGAGATAATGCACGGGCAGTTAGTTCTCCTCCCATGGCGCCGGCCTTAATGGCTAATTTTCCAGAGATTAAAAAAATTATACGGATCAATTACAGCGAAAGAACCCTTTCAAAGGACAGTAAAAAATTTACTGATACAAAAATTATCTATGCAGATTCTGCCTTTTTCGACGTGTTTACTTTTCCAATGGTAGAAGGAAATCAGCACAGTGCTTTGGTAAATCCGTATTCTGTTGTGCTTACGGAAACGGCTGCAAAAAAATATTTTGGTAGCGAAAATGCTTTCGGAAAGATCATGAAGCTTTCTGATACGATAAATGTGACCGTGACCGGTGTTATAAAAGACGTTCCTGCAAATTCTCATTTTAGCTTTGAGTGTGTTTTATCAAATTCTACGATTGCTGATTTGAATCCCGGCCAACCATTATCAACTCAATGGTTTTATAATAATTCTTACACCTACCTGTTGCTTCCGGAAAACTATGATGTGCCTCAACTGGAATCTAAAATTACCTCCCTGGTAAAAAATGAAATGGCGGAACAGAGAAAGACTACCGGCCTTTCATACGATCTCAAGCTGCAGCCATTAACCGATATACATTTAAAATCGCATCTTAATTCGGAGATTCAACCCAACAGTGATATTACGTATGTCTATATTTTTTCCGGTGCAGCTATCCTTATTCTTTTAATTGCGTGCAGCAACTTTATTAATTTATCTACTGCAAAATCAGTTAATCGTGCAAAAGAAATCGGATTAAGAAAAGTTATCGGGGCAAAACGCCTGGAATTAGTAAGCCAGTTTTTGGGGGAATCTTTTTTATATGTAATTATCTCTGCGATTTTATCGGCAGTGCTTGTAATCATCGGTCTGCCTTTTTTTAACTCCCTTGCAGGTAGTAATTTGTCACTCTCGTTATTGCTGTCACCTGTTTTATTTTTTGTATATGCCTGCGTTATCATTCTAATCGGACTGCTTGCCGGCGGATATCCGGCGTTCCTTATGTCGTCTTTTAAGCCTGTGAAAATATTGAAGGGGAATGTGAAACATGGCTGGAAAGATATTATTTTAAGAAAAGGATTGGTTGTATTTCAATTCACCATTGCAATTATTTTAATTGCCGGTACGGGATTAATATTTAAACAACTACAGTTTGTTCAAAATAAAAATTTGGGGCTGAATAAAGAACAGGTAATGGAATTTGATTTACCTCCCTCTGATATTTTGAAAAAGCAAACGCTGTTGGGAGAAATTTCGAAAGTTAACGGAGTAGAAAGCGCCAGCCTTACAAACTTTACATTTAGATATGGAATAAGCAGCATAGCAACCATACCTGAGGGTTTTGCGGAAAATGAAGTTTCCTCACAAAATACAATTTCAGCTGATCAAAATTTTTTGGAAACATTTAAAATTCCAATAGTCGCAGGGAGAAACTTCTCCCATTTATTTGCAACAGATATTGACCGGGCTTTTATCGTGAATGAGACAGCCGTGAAGGAATTTGGCTGGCGGAATAATAATCTTGCCATTGGCAAAAATATAAACTGGGGATTGGGCAAAAAAGGGAAGGTGATTGGTGTAGTAAAAGATTTTAATTATACATCACTCCACGATAAGATAAAACCGCTTATCATTAACATGTATCCCGATGATTATGGAACGGTAGCGGTACGGGTAAAACCCCAAAATGTGTCACAGACTATAAAGGCGATAGAAAAAACGTGGAAGCATATTACTGCAGAGAATTCTTTTACCTACACTTTTCTCGATGATGATTTTGCTGCTCTCTACATCAGTGATCAGAATATGAAATCTATCCTTGGCATATTCACCGCCCTTTCCATTTTTGTTGCATGCTTAGGCTTATTCGGGCTTACAGCGTTTACTGTTAAACAACGCTTTCGTGAAATTGGAATACGAAAAGTATTGGGAGCAACCGTGCCGGCGATGGTTGGGTTACTTTCAAAAGATATTCTGAAATTGGTTTTAATTTCAATTTTAATTGCTTCACCAATCGCCTGGTTTGGAATGAGCAAATGGCTCGAAGATTTCGCCTATCGAATCCCGGTAAATGGGTGGTTTTTTTTACTTACCGGTATTACAGCGCTGTTGATTGCATTCGTTACTGTAAGTTTCCAGGCAATAAAAGCAGCAATTGCAAATCCCGTGAAATCAATAAGAACGGAATAACTAATACCTAATGGAATTACCTTAAATAAAATCTATGATAAAAAATTATTTTACAATCGCACTACGCAATCTTAAAATGCGCAAAGGTTATTCGTTGTTAAATATTTTTGGATTGGCTATGGGCATCACGTGTTGTCTGCTGATATTCCAATATGTTGCCTTTGAAAGAAGCTACGATACTTTTGAAAATAATGCCGGCAATATAGTGCGGCTGCGCCTCGATAGTTATCAACAAGGCAAACTTTCATGGAAATCGGCTACTTCTTATCCTGCATTTGGCCCTACGATGAAAAAGGATTTTCCTGAAGTTGAAAATTTTTGCCGGCTTCATGACGCTGATCTTGTTTTATCAAATGAAGAACGGCAGGTAAAATTTAAGGAAGAAAAAGGGTACTATGCCGATCCTTCTTTTCTTACCATGTTCAATGTTCAGTTAGTACAGGGAAATCCAAAGTATGCATTGGATGCACCGAACAAAATTTTGTTATCGGAAAAAACCGCGAAGAAGTATTTTGGAAACGAAGATGCATTAGGTAAAAAATTATTGTTTCGCGATCCACAATTTCCAAGGACGTTTGAAGTAACAGGGGTGTTTAAGGAATTTCCTTCAAACTCTCATCTTACAATCAACCATCTTGCTTCTTATGCTACACTGGCAAACATCGTGAGACAGGACGGAGATACTTCAAATGCTACGGAAACCAGTTTTGGGTGGTACGATTTTATACTTACCTGCAACTGAAGCCCGGTACTGATCTTAAAAAATTTGAATCAAAATTACCTGCGTATTGCACCAGGTATATGAATGAAAGGGAATGGGCAAAAAAAAATAATATAGTCACAGAACTGCATGTTATTCCACTTCATGATATTCATCTCTATTCTAATTTCAACCAGGAAGCCGAAGCAAATGGTAACGGCCAATCGGTGGATTTTCTTTTTATGATTGCCTTTTTTATTATAGCAATTGCATGGGTTAATTATATAAACCTTGCAACTGCCCGATCAATGGAAAGAGCCAGGGAAGTAGGTGTGCGAAAAGTATTGGGTGCACTCCGTAAAAATCTTATTGGCCAGTTTCTTGTTGAAAGTTTTTTATTGAATCTTGTTGCCTTTGTATTTGCATTACTAATCGTGTTTCTTTTGGCGCCATG
The DNA here is from genome assembly GCA_038258875.1 of Chitinophagales bacterium. Classification (GTDB taxonomy): domain Bacteria; phylum Bacteroidota; class Bacteroidia; order Chitinophagales; family Chitinophagaceae; genus Ginsengibacter. The sequence goes on along the minus strand of JBBSPK010000027.1, from coordinate 7,243 downwards.
GTTTAATAAATTAACCGGCCATACTCTTCAAACAGGATTTTCGTTGCCGGTAAATTATTGGTTGGGATTTGCCGGCATGTTTTTATTCGGAAGTTTGCTCTCAGGAATTTATCCTGCATTTGTTTTATCCGGCTTCAGGCCAATCTATGTTTTAAAAGGTTTATTTAAAAGCAGCCAGGAAGGAATTGTGTTACGTAAAGGCCTTATTGTGGGCCAGTTTGCGACTGCCGTAGTTTTAATAGCAGGAACAATTATTGTTTTTCAGCAGGTAAGTTTTATGCGTAATCAGAAATTGGGTGCTGATATAAATCAGACGCTCGTATTGGATGGCGCCAACTCTCTCAGCGACTCTCTTTATCAAAGTTCTTACCAGCCATTTAAAAACGATTTATTGAAAATTGCTGATGTAAAAAATGTTTCTACTTCGTCAAGTGTTATGGGTAAGGAAATTTACTGGACAAATGGATCTAAAAGGCTCGGGGCAAATGATAAAGGCAACGTTACGTTATACAATCTTGGAATTGACTACGATTTCATCCCATCCTTTGGCCTTGAATTGAGAGCAGGCAGAAATTTTTCAAAGGAATTTAAAACAGATGAAAAAGGGATTTTACTAAATGAAAAAGCGGCTCAGCTTTTAGGATTCGAAGACATGAGTAAAGCAGAAAATGAAAATATTTTATCCCGGGGAGATACCGTTAAAATTTTAGGGATTCTTGCCAATTATCATCACCAGGGCCTGCAAAAGGAAATTGACCCAATGATATTCAGGCTGGACCCAAATAACAGGAATGCGTATTCGCTAAAAATTGCAACCGGAAATATTAATGGAACCCTTGCCAATATTCAAAAAACGTGGAACAAATATTTTCCTGCAGATCCTTTTAATTATTATTTTCTTGATGAGCTTTTTGATCAGCAATATAAAGCTGATAAGCAATTTGGTGATATTTTTGGTTTGTTTGCTTTTCTTGCCATACTCATCGCCTGCTTTGGATTATTAGGATTATCAGCTTTCAACGTTTTGCAGCGCACGAAAGAAATCGGGATAAGAAAAGTATTGGGAGCCTCTGCGCAAAATCTGCTATTCATACTTTCCAAAGATTTTCTAAAACTTGTATTAATTTCATTTTTGCTCGCAATTCCGCTTACCTGGTGGATCATGTATAACTGGTTACAGGATTTTGCATATCGCATCAATATAAAATGGTGGGTATTTGCTATTGCCGGAATAGTCGCATTCGTTATAGCATTGCTTACTATAAGTTTCCAGGCAATCAAAGCTGCATTTGCAAATCCCGTTAAAAGCCTGCGAACAGAATAGGCGGCCTCTTCATAGTAACTGCGATAAGCGGCACAAACAGTGTACGCTTTTAAATTAAGGTGTTCATAAACGTACACTTACAGGAAAAATATATTACTTCAGGCGCTCTGTGTCAATGAAATATGTCATTGGTATGATGGTTGAAAATATACGCCATGTATCGGGGTGAGTGAAATCTATCCCGTGCGTAAATCCGGAGCTTCATATTTTTACCTAACAAAAGATTATGATAAAAAATTATTTCAAAGTTGCCTGGGTGAATCTCGTTCGAAATAAATCTGTTTCTTTCATAAATATTTTCGGACTGGCATTGGGTATGTCCTTATGCCTCTTAATAATCACGATCCTCAAAGACCAGTTTAGCTTTGATAAATTTCATCCTGATGCCGACAGGGTTTACAGGATCAATACAGAAGCAGTAAGAAAAAATGGCAGTACCGAAGATTATGCATCCTCGCCATATGCGCTGGCAATTTATCTAAAACAAAATATTTCTTCCATTGAAAACGTAGTACCGCTTGCAAATACCCTCAATGGAGACGCTGTTGCAAATGGAAAGCAACTCGCTGTATCAGGTTTGATGACCAATCGTGAATTTTTAAAAGTTTTCGGCTTCTCTATGTTAAATGGCGATAAAAATACAGCGCTTAATGAACCTAATACAATTGTCCTCACAGAAAAAACCGCCGCAAAATTTTTTGGAAAGCAAAATCCTGTCGGGCAGGTTATTTCGTTTAAGGGCCTGGCCGATTTCAAGATTACAGGTGTATTGAAAACACCGCCTGGTAAAACTCATCTTGAATTTGATGCTTTGGGATCTGCAAGTACAATTCCTTCCCTTGAAAAAGAAGGCAAGATTTTATTGAAGACCGATGATTGGAAAAACTATTACATGAACTACACTTATGTAAAACTGTCGGGGGATAAGCAAAAGAAACAATTGGAAAATGAATTGGCAAGGGTTTCTACGGAACAATATAAAAAAGCGGAACTGGAAAGCAGGGATAAAGGTTACCGGTTTTATCTTCAACCGTTAACTAAAATAGTTCCGGGTCCAATGCTGAGCAATAGCATGGGAAGGGCTTTACCAATGCCGTTGCTTTGGTTCCTGGTTGTTTTTAGCATAATAATAATAATATCGGCAGGATTCAATTATAATAGTATATCGCTGGCAAGAGCACTAAGCAGGGCGAAAGAGATAGGCATTCGCAAAGCCACGGGAGCCATGCGGAAACAACTGATCTTACAATTTCTTACAGAAGCGGTACTAACGGCATTGATTTCCTTAGGAGTAGCAATTGTATTTTATGAATTTATTTTAAAACCAGGCTTCCAAAGTCTTACCATTATGCAGGAAATGGATATTTCACTAAATGATAGTGTAGGATTGTTTGCCTTATTTTTTCTATTCAGCATCGTAGTCGGATTGTTATCAGGTATATTTCCGGCATTATATCTTTCTGCAATAAACCCCGTGAAAGCATTAAAGGATACTGTGGGCAAAGCAATGGTTCCTAAATTAGGTTTTCGCAAAGTATTGCTGGTTATCCAGTTTTCAGTAGCGCTCATTTTTGTTATTACACTTATTAATTTATACAGGCAAACTAATTTTGTTATTAATGCAGATTATGGTTTTCAAAAAGAAAATATTATAAATATTGATCTCCAGGGAAATGATTATGCTAAAGTAAAACACGCAATAGAAAATTATAGCGGTGTAATGAAAGTGTCCGGTGTTTCTCATATTATGGGAACATGGAGAGACAGGTCTGTTGATGTTCGGGTACATCCCGGGGACGATAAAATTTCAGTACGTGATTACAGTATTGACGCCAATTATTTGAGTAATTTGCAACTAAAACCAATTGCAGGAAAAGATTTTTCTGCTGACCTGCCTGCAGACAGGGAATTGTATGCAATTGTAAATGAAAACTTTTTGCAAAAATTTCATTTAGGATCTCCGGATGAATCAATCGGAAAAACGATTATCGTTGCAGACAGTACACAGCTCACTATTTCGGGTGTACTGAAAGACTTTCATTTTAAGCCGTTTACTTATAACCTTGAACCTTTATTATTGCGATACAGCCCGGCCGATATTGCTTTTTTAAACGTTCTTGTTAATAATAATGATAGAGAAAAAGCAATTGCTCAATTGGAAACAACCTGGAAATCTATTGATAATAAACACGCCTTTAGTTATCGTTTTTTTGTAGATGATATCAGGAACACTTACGCACAATTTACAGATGTTGAAAAAATGATTAGGGTAATATCATTGATGGCAGTTGTGATTGCCTGTTTGGGTTTGCTTGGCCTTGTAATATTTACCATCCGCCGGCAGGTAAAAGAAATTGGTATAAGAAAAATCCTGGGCGCAACAGTTTCACAAATCACGTTTTATCTTTCCAAAAACTTTATAAGACTACTTGTCATAGCAACACTTATTGGTATGCCGCTAAGTATATTTTTAAATAGTTTTTTGCTGAATACTTTTGCGACAAGGATTAATCCAATGATTGGTTATGTCACCGGTTTCATTGCATTATTAATCATTGCAGTTTTAACAATAGGCTTTAAAATCATCCAGGCAGCGATAGCCAATCCTGTAAAAAGTTTGAGGACGGAATAAGGTGATTGTTTCTAACAAATAGAAGTACTCAAAAAATGATAAAAAATTATTTCAAAATAGCATTCCGGAATATAGTAAGGCATAAAGCTTTTTCCTTTATTAATATCACAGGGCTTGCAATAGGTATAGCTTCGTGCCTGTTACTTTTTACCGTTGTAAATTATGAATTGAGTTATGATAAATTTCAGCCCAATTATAAAAGAATTTATCATGTAGTAACGCAGGATAAATTTCCTGATGGTGTTACTTATAATCCTGGTGTGCCGGCAGCGGCACTGGAAGCTTTCCGTTTGCAAATGCCGGATGTTTTATTTGGTTGTATAAATTCTGCTTATAACAGCCAGGTAACTGCTAATAATTCCAATGCGCCAGGCAAAAAGTTTATTGAGAAAACAGGTATATTCTTTTGCGAGCCAAAATTTTTCCAGGTTTTCAATTATTCATGGTTGCAGGGCAATGCCCAGGTATTAAGCGAACCTAACACTGTCGTACTAACAAAGGGCATAGCAGAAAAATATTTTGGAAACTGGGAGCAGGCAATCAATAAGACAATTACTATTGATAATGCAACGGAATTAAAAGTTGCGGGCATTTTAAAAGATGTGCCCGCAAATACAGACTTTCCATTGCATGTGCTAATCTCTTACGAAACTTTAAAAAACAATGGAAGCAAATATAATTATGATCCGGGATGGAATTCACTTTCAAGCAACTTCGAGGTATTTACATTGCTCAATGATAATGTAAAGGCAACAGATATTGACAAGCAATTGCTGAAATTTAGTAAAGATCATTATACCAACAGAAGAGGCTCAACAAGAACAAACTTTCTGCAGCCCTTGAGCAAGCTGCACTTTGATAAACGCTTTGATATTTTTGGTGATCATATCACAAGTACTTCAGTTTTATGGACCTTGTCGCTCATTGGAATTTTCATTATAATAATGGCCTGCATCAATTTTATAAATCTTGCAACTGCACAAGCTGTTGGAAGATCAAAAGAGATTGGCATCAGAAAAGTTTTAGGAAGCGGCCGTAGTCAAATTTTTTTACAGGTAATGGGCGAAACCGGCCTTGTTGTAATTGTCTCGGTTATTTTAGCAATCGGTGTTGCCGCATTATGCCTTCCTTATATAAAGCATATTGCATCGATTGAAGAAAGTTTGAGCCTGATTAATGTGCAAACAGTCCTGTTTATAAGTTGCATATTCATTACTGTAACTATATTATCGGGTCTGTACCCTTCTTTAATTCTTTCCGGGTACCAACCTGCGCTGGCTCTAAAAAATAAAATTACTTCTGCCAGCATTGGTGGCATTTCTTTAAGAAGAGGATTGGTCGTACTGCAATTTGCAATTTCACAGGTATTAATAATCGGGACCATAGTTGCTATAAGCCAAATGAATTTTGTAAGCCAAGCCGACCTTGGTTTTAATAAAGAAGCCGTACTGATTTTAAGCAGTAACACTGACAGTCTTTTTGTGCAAAGACAAAAGGCATTTAAAGAAAAATTACTGAAAACACCGGGTGTTGAATCTGTAAGTTTTAATTCTGATGCACCTTCATCTGATAATGTATGGAGCTCAAATTTTGCTTTTGATCATAAAGACGATCAGCACTACAATGTTGAGTTGAAGTTTGCCGACGAAGATTATTTCAAAACGTATGGCCTTCATCTTTTGGCGGGCAGAGTTTATGATCAAAGCGATACCATAAAAGAAATTGTTATCAATGAAACATTACTTTATAAGCTTGGTCTAAAAAATCCTGATGATGCCATAGGCAAAGACATTCGTATAGGTTCAAGCGAGTGGAAAAAGGTCGTTGGGGTAGCAAAAGATTTCAAAACAGCTTCTCTAAAAAAAGATATACAGCCTCTTTTAATGGCCGAGCAAAATAAAGTTTATGGACTTACTTCAATTAAAATTAAGTCGTCAAATATAGCTCAAACACAGGAAGCTGTTCAATCTGTATGGAACCGGTTTTTTCCTGAATATGCTTATACCAGTTCATTTATGGATGACGATATTGCAAAATTTTATAAACAGGAAACCCAGTTGGCATTATTGTATAAAATTTTTGCAGGGTTAGCTATTTTTATTTCCTGTTTAGGGTTGTATGGGCTGGTTTCTTTTATCGCTGTTCAAAAAACGAAAGAAATTGGCGTAAGAAAAGTTCTGGGAGCATCCGTAAAAAATATTGTCTATTTATTTTCAAAAGAGTTTACCATCCTTATTGCAGTAGCTTTCATAATTGCCGCTCCCATTGCCTATTTTATGATGCATACTTGGCTGAATGATTTTGTTTATCGAATTAAAATTGGAATTGGCTTTTTTGCACTTGCAATAATTATTTCGATAGTCATTGCATGGATTACGGTTGGCTATAAGGCCCTAAAAGCGGCAACTGTAAATCCCGTGAAGAGTTTGAGAAGTGAATAAGAATAATCAAGAATCAAATATTAACTATCAAATATTAATAACCAGTAATTAAAAATCAATCATGCTTCAATTAAAGAATATTTACAAATGGTTTAATACAGGAAGTAACCGCACCTTCATCCTAAAAGATATTAACCTTCATATAAAACAGGGAGAATTTATTTCCATTATGGGTCCCTCCGGGTCTGGTAAATCGACCTTGCTGAACGTATTGGGTATGCTCGATGAACCCAATGAAGGTGAATACACTTTTATGGATGGCGACGTATTAAAATTGAAAGAAAAACAACGGTCTGAACTATATAAAAGCCATATTGGCTTCGTGTTCCAGGCATACCACCTCATTGATGAGCTCACGGTTTACGAAAACATTGAAACACCATTAATTTATCAAAACATAAAGTCGGGAGAAAGAAAAGGAATGGTGGCTGAGATGCTGGATCGTTTTCAAATGGTCGGTAAAAAAGATCTGTTCCCTAACCAGCTTTCGGGAGGCCAGCAACAATTGGTTGGCATTGCACGCGCCTTAATTGTTAAGCCAAAATTGATATTAGCCGATGAACCAACTGGTAATTTAAATTCAAAACAAGGTGAAGAGATCATGGATATTTTTAAAGAATTGAATAACGAAGGAGTTACAATTGTGCAGGTTACCCATTCGGAAAAAAATGCTGCCTATGGAACAAGAATTATTCATTTGCTCGATGGAAGAATTGAACGGGAATCGTGATGGTCAGTGGTCAGTGGTCAGTGGTCAGTTGTCAGTTGTCTGTAAGAAAATAAATAGGTAAATATAAAAATAAAACAGTCTAACTAATAAGATTACTCGAAAATGAAAACAGTATT
>JBBSPK010000026.1:0-24457 GCA_038258875.1 Chitinophagales bacterium | reverse complement strand
TTTGGTAATAACAAAATAAATTTTAGAGCACTGGAGTGTACTACAAAAGGAGGAGAGAAAATTGCACTTACAAAGAAAGAAGTAATGCTACTTAAATTGCTTATTGAAAATAAAAATGAAGTCGTAACCCGGGAGAAAATTCTGCAGTCAGTGTGGGGGTACAATGTTTATCCAACTACCAGAACAGTTGATAATTTTATTTTAAGCTTTCGTAAATATTTTGAAGAAGACAGCCGTAATCCAAAGTTCTTTCATTCAATACGGGGAATCGGCTACAAATTCACCAATAACTAACAGACTTGCTTGTCCAGGAGTGACACCACCTCGGACGCCTTTTCGTAAACCTCTTTTAAGTGATTTGCATTGGAGGGTGGGGCATATAAATTCAATTCCAAATCTTCCATTAGTGACGAAAGCATCAAAGAGGTTCCGAGCCCGACATTGCATTTGTCAACTTCTTCATTTAATCTTTTCCGGGATAGTTCTTCAGAAGGTACTTTGAATTTCGCGGATAAATACTTTTTAAAAGAAGCATCAAGTACACTATAAAATCCGATGCTGTCTTCAGCCATTAATTTCTCATGAGCTTCCTGTAAAGGATTTATGGGAATTATAAATTCATCTTCTTTTTCTATTGAATCGGCTTCATTATCTTTTTCCATTTTCTCTTTCAAAGTCTCCTCCCCTTTCTTTGAAGACTTTTGGAACCGCCAAAAAAGCACACCTGCGATCAATAAGATTCCTATTGAAAGGTATAAATCATAATCACCAAAAAAATCAGTCTCGGTGGCATTATCTGTCACTTTATTTTTTACGTAAGGATTATTAGGAATGCCTTTCCCTTTCGTAACCGTTGCAACAAGGCGCTCTGTGCTAAGGGTTTTATATGCTGATGAAGCGGGATCAAAAAATGAAAATGAAACCCGGGGAATATTATAAGTTCCCTTCCTGGAAACTGTGAACGGATAAAGAAAAGTTTTACTTCCCCTCATTGGCACCGAAGATTTATTTATATCATCAGTAATTTTTGCATCATATCCATCCATACCCTCAGGCCAGTTTATTTTAGGCGCATTTATTAATTGAATATTGCCCGTTCCTCCGATTGTAATTTTTAAATTCCCCGCATCATCTGTAGTAATGTTATCTTTTTGTAAAGATGATTGTATTGTAAAATTCCCAACTGCTCCTTTAAAATCTGGAGGTTTATTTTCCTGCGGCAATGGCTTTACATCTATTTCTACAGGTTTGCTCTGTAAAGTGACATGCTTTTCAATTATCGCATCCTGCGGAGAGGTGGCATCGGCAAAATTTTGAAGCATATCATAAAACATATCGCCATTTTGTGCACCGGCATATTCTGATTTTATAAATGTTACTTTATTATCCGCAACGACGGGGTCAAGTTTAACAATGCCCGGTTGCAAAGGATATAACTGTACCTTTCTAAGGGTATAGACATTGTAATCCCTGCCGTTATATTTTTCAACTGATGAAGAACTATTATTATTCAATTCGAGTTCGCTTACTGAAAATCCATTGAACGACGGGGCACTTGTAACCGTAGATTCGGAACGCAACCTTGTATATAATTTATACGCGGCTGTTATTGGCTCACCAACAAAGCAACTCGTTTTGCTTACATCCAATTTCACAAAAAGATTTTTTTCGACCTTATCATTTACATTCTCTCCTTTTTTTAAAATATAATCATCAAAACGGTGCGTCCTTGGCTCCCTCGGAAAATCAAAAGTCATATTTCCAAACGGAGCCATAGAATTTCCCAGTGCAGATAAAGAATTTGCCGGATTATTTGGAGAAACCGATGACAAGGATGATGCATTGGTTACCTGGACGTTTACAGGGTTACTGTGAAATTCTTTACCGTCGGCTTTTGCAACGGCCGGCCCAATCGTATAATTTCCCGGGGAATTCGGCTTCAAAAAATAGCCGATTGACACATATTGATCAACCTTTCCATTAATACTGGTCATTCCACTTTCCTGGTTTGGACCGCTTACGACGGAAAAATTTTTAAAAGATGGAGGAATAATGGTTTCAACATTAGAAGCATGCTCAACCTTGAACTGGACTTGTAAATAATCGTTTTTACCTATTTTTTTTTGGGGACATACGGTTGTAAAGGTGACTTGGGCAAACAAACTGCTATAACTGCAAGTTGCTGCTGAAAAAACCAAAAAAAATAAAAGTTTGGCAGAGCCGTTTTGTAAACATCTAATCATGCGGTTCATATGTCATGATGACCATCAAAATTACTCTTTAATAAAGCTGAACAGAAGTTAAAAAAACTAGCTGTTGTTAAAAAAATTTTAAATACTGTCATGGTAAATCTCCAAGCTGCGGCCTGATAATAATATCTTCCACGCAAGCCTGCGGAGAAAGTGATGATGCTGCATAAATCATTTCAGCAATATCATTTACTTCCATAATTCTTGACGGTTCTATATTACTACCTTCCCAGGTAGATGTATAAACTGCACCGGGATACACTGTCGTTACTTTAATATTATAAGGCTTCATCTCTTCACGCAAATTTCTACTCATTCCCATTAATGCATGTTTGCTTATGCTATATGCGCCACCGTTATTATACGCCTTCAGGGCGGCTATCGAGCACATATTAAAAATGTGGCCCTGTTTTCTTTTCATCATTGCCGGAAGCAAGGCCCTTGTAACATAGTACGCACTATATAAATTAACGGCAATCATTTTTTCAAGCGTACCTTCTGCCTCATTATAAACACTGCCTGGAATAAAACTACCGGCATTATTAATTAAAATATCTGTTGTAATTTTTTGGCCAGATAACCAATTTGCTAATTCACCCGCTGAAGCTTTTTTACTAAGGTCAGCTGCAAAGTATTCCACAGCTATCTCATTATTTTTATCTTTTATTTCCTTTGTGGTTTTTGAAAGCTCCATTTCATTTCGGGAACATATAAAAATGTTATTTCCATTTGTTGCAAATTTTACCGCAAGTGCCTTTCCCATACCTTTGCTTGCACCTGTTATTACAATATTCATAATTTTATAGCGTTGAACTATCCTAATGATAAATAACAAATCTAAACAATCTGTGCAACCTGTTTCTCCTAAATATCGCCACTTATTTTTTGACCTTGACCATACCCTATGGGACTTTGACAGTAATGCAAAAGAATCGCTGGCTGAATTGTATACCATTTTTGAACTGGAATCAAAATTCGTTACGCCATTTGAACTTTTTTATACAATTTATCTTAAGCACAACACTATTTTGTGGGATAGATATGAAAGAGGATTTATTACCAGTGAGGAATTAAAATGGAAACGGATGTGGCGTTCGCTTCTTGAATTCAAGATTGGCGATGAGGTACTGGCCAGGGAAATGAGCGCAAAATTTCTTGAGATTCTTCCAACGAAAAAGAAAGTATTTGAATACACGTTTGAGATACTGGATTACCTGGCAAAAAAAGAATATTCCATACATATAATAACAAATGGGTTCGAAAGTGTGCAATGGAGCAAGCTGAACAACTCAAACCTGGCAAAATATTTTACCCATGTTATTACTTCAGAAATTTCAAATTCTATGAAACCTCAAAAGGAAATTTTTGAATATGCTTTAAAGAAAACAAAAGGGAATATCGGGGAATGCATTATGATTGGTGACAACTTAAATGCAGACATACAAGGTGCATTGAACTATGGAATGGACACCATTTTTGTAAACCATATTAATACAGACTGTTCATTAAAACCAACCCATATTATTTATCATTTGAAGGAACTTGAAGGGATATTATAAAAGCCCGAGATCGGTGATTCAATATGTCCTTTTAAGATACCCCACCCTAAAATTCTTCCGCAACTTCTTCGCACTCTTCTACCGGTACTAATGTATCAATGGTGGCCAAAACAGTTACACCGCCTTTTACATTTTGATTGAGTTTTACGTTTAACTCAGTACCTATTGGTAATAAAACATCCACCCTGCTCCCAAATTTTATGAAGCCCATTTCTGCCCCCTGCTCAACAAATTCACCCACTTTAAGATAATTAACAATACGCTTTGCTACAGCACCTGCAATTTGCTTAACCAAAATCACTGCACTGTCGCTTTTAATTACAACAGAATGCCGTTCGTTTTCCGTAGAGGATTTCGGATGCCAGGCAACCAAATATTTGCCTTTATGATATTGGCTGTACTCAACTTCGCCGGTCATTGGTATCCTGTTGAGGTGAACATTTGCGGGGCTCATAAATATAGAAACCTGTATACGCTTGTCAAGAAAATATTCCACATCATTTATTTCTTCAATTACCACAACTTTACCATCAGCGGGGCATATTACCTGGTGATGTGCCACTGTAAAATTTCTTTTTGGAGAACGAAAAAAGGAAATAATAAAGGCTAATAATAAAAGACTTACCCCGAAAACAATCCAGGAAACTACGGGCATCGAGGCACTAAAAAAATAAAAGAAAATAATATTCACTGCACCAAAGACAAGCGCACTCAAAGCAATCGACTTATAACCTTCTTTATGAATATTCATGCAGTAAGTTTAACTACAAATATAAAAAAAGTGGCAGGGAAGAAAAACGTATTTTATTTTAACTCATCACATATAAAAAAAGTAGTATACTCCCACGAAAGGTGTGGCCACCAGCAAAGAGTCAAACCTGTCTAAAAAGCCACCATGCCCGGGCATTAAAGTTCCACTGTCTTTAACTTTTGCCATTCTCTTCAATTTACTTTCTATAAGGTCACCAAATGTGCCAAATACAGCGCAGCAGGAGGCAATCACAATCCAATCCTGAAACTTATAATAACTGCTTGCGTTACCAATAATAGCAATAGTTATGATACAGAGTACCGCACCGCCAATAGTACCTTCCCATGTTTTTTTTGGAGAAATTTTAGACAGCGGTATTTTTCCAATTAAAGATCCTACAATGTAGGCCATCGTATCATTTATCCAGATAGAGAAAATCATTCCGCAGGGAAGAATAGGAGAATATTGAAAAGCATCCTCAAAGCCACGTTGGTATAGCCAATGGTTTACATTAGGAAAGCCAAGGTGTATCATAATTAAAACCGGAAGCGTAATGTATACTAAACCTAACGGCAAATAATATCCAAAACTTTTTGGAGGGTGCATTTCAAAATTTCGCAGGGCCGTGATGAAAGGGGGCGGTGGGGACACCGCCCACGGCGGCCCACCCCGGTTGGTGTCCTCACCAACCGGCGACATCCGATAGCCATCGGATTTGAAATGCTCCCTCTTTGGATATATTTTCTTTAATAATTTCACAAACTCGTACCAGCAACCAAAATGAATAATTGTAAAAAGTATAATAAAGCCCCATCGGTTCCATAACAAACCTGCAAGCATTATGATTACAAAAACAACAGAAGTTAAAGCCCGGGTTTTAAAAGTTTGTGAATCAAACGCCATTAAAAAAATTTAAGATTGTGCAGTTGCCCAGTTATGAAAATCATCGCCTGGATCGTCATCTACGATTTTTGCTCTTTGAGATAAAGAAATTTGCCTGAATTTAATAAATAGGTATATAATAAATATAAGGGCTATAACGCCTGCCCATATCGGAAAATTCTGTTCAATTTCTTTTTGCGGGGGTTTTCCTGAAAGATGAAATAAATAAAGTGCTGTAACCTGGAAACCGTTATATAAGAAGTGAAAAAAAGACGACAGCCATATATTTTCGCTATAATAAAAGATGAGGCCGAGTATAATTCCCAGTGCAAAACGCACCAAAAAACCATAGAAGGAAATATGAATCACGCTAAAAATAACCGCGGTTAAAATAATTGCAGGCCATGGTTTTTTAAACCATCTGGTAAGAACATTTTGAAGTCCCGCCCTGAAACAAACCTCTTCAAAAAGGCCCGGCAATAATCCAATTACAACCATGGAAACAAGATACCTAGAAAACGAGTTAATATTAATAAGAGCTGCCTCCTGTGCCGCACGGGAATTTTCCATAGCCTTGAACTTTGCAGCCCAATACTCTGAGATCGGAAGTATTTTATTTAACTCCGCCAATGCTCCTGATAAAGGAAAGGTGAGGATGAGGATCCCAAGAATTAAGAAAACTTGTTTATAATTAATATTGATGTTGAAGCCCATGAATTTTGCAGGCTTACGGTAACAGATAAGCGCAAAAAAATACACAGACAAAAAAAACATAAAGAAAGTGGAAATAGCCTGGATTGCCATTACTGCGTTATAGTATTGCGGTTTCAGCATATCACTTTCCATTGCTAGAATTGGCCTGCCTGTAAGTACAAGCCAGGCTACTGCAGAAATTAAGGTTCCTATTATAAGCCCGGCACCTATTAGTCCAAGAAAAATTCCAAGCTGCGCGGGATAGCTAAAGTTTTTTGAATTTCTATCGTTCGTTACCATCTCAAAATTTAAGTGCGTAAATTTACAGCCAATTTCAATTAAAGAGTAAGAGTTTATAGCATGCCGTCAATAGGTAATATACAACTTCCCGATTTTCCCTTGTTGCTGGCACCAATGGAGGACGTAAGCGATCCGCCCTTTCGTGCAGTTTGTAAAGATAATGGTGCACATCTCATGTATACTGAATTTATAAGTAGCGAAGGATTGATACGTGACGCTATTAAAAGCAGGAAGAAGCTTGATATTTTTGATTACGAAAAACCTGTTGGCATTCAAATATTTGGCGGAGATGAAGAAAGCCTTTCCCTTGCTGCTAAAATTGTAGATGCAACAAATCCTAATTTGCTGGATATAAATTTTGGATGCCCCGTTAAAAAAGTTGCCTGCCGCGGAGCCGGAGCTGGTGTTTTAAAAGATTTGCCTCTTATGGTTCGGCTAACCGGGGCCGTTGTAAAAAGCACTGCATTACCGGTAACTGTAAAAACAAGGTTGGGTTGGGATGATAATACACGGAATATTGAAGAAGTTGCAGAACGTCTCCAGGACGTAGGCATAAAGGCTCTTGCAATACATGGCCGCACCCGCACCCAAATGTATAAAGGTGATGCAGACTGGACTTTAATTGCCAGGGTGAAGGAAAATCCAAGAATAACGATTCCCATTTTTGGTAACGGCGATATCGACTCACCGCAAAAAGCTTTGGAATATAAAAATCGCTATGGAGTAGATGGTATTATGATCGGCCGTGCTGCTATTGGGTATCCGTGGATATTTAATGAGATATCGCATTATGTGAAAACAGGAGAATTGCTACCGCCGCCCACGATTGAGGAAAGAGTGTCAGTTTGCAAAAAGCATTTGATAAAATCGCATGAATGGAAAGGGCCGGTCGTTGGCATCAATGAGATGCGCAGGCATTATACTAACTATTTAAAGGGCATGCCCAACATTAAAGAATATCGCCTGAAGCTTGTTACCTTAAAAGAAGTTGACGAAATCCTGGAAGTTCTCGATGAAATTGTTGACCAGTATTGTGGATACGAATTTGAACGATCGGTAATACAGTTGATTAATTATCATGAAAAATGTGCGGTGTAACGTATCTGACGGCTATCGCCTTTCCAACAACTGGATATTAAGCGGGGCAACAGAAGAAGAAAATATGTTTGAAAGATTTCCATTTTCATCTACGAGGTATTTATAAAAATTCCATTCAGGAGATTTATTATTCCAACCGTTTTTATTTTTATCGCTCAGCCATTGATAAACCGGTTGTTGATCTTTACCTCTCACATCGGCTTTTTTGAAAAGCTGGAATGTAACTCCGTAGTTCACTTTGCAGAATTGAGCAATATCCGCATCGCTACCAGGTTCCTGTGAGCCGAAATTATTTGATGGAAACCCAAGAATAATAAAATTTCTATTTTGCTGATGCAGTTCCTCGAGTTCCGCATATTGCGGCGTGTAGCCGCATTGACTGGCAAGATTTACTAATAAAACCTTCCTGCCCTTATACTTTTCAAAATTAATTTCTTCACCCGTATTTGCAGTTGCCTTTAACGAGTAAAAATTTAAAGAAGCTTTTATATCATTTTTGTTTTCTAGAATATCAATTCCCATTCCTGTAAGTTTTGAAAATTTCATTCTCAAATTATAAGTAGAAGCAATGAGGTCTTTAATAACTGACATTGATTTTTTTAAAGAGTTAAGGAGCTTAAATTTGCAAAATTATCCAATCAATTTTTTAAACCATTTCATTTTCCCTTTGAATGGCGGATATTTTAAAGACGGATCTATAAATGTCGAAGTTTTCAAAACTGGTTTGGCATGTGTAAAGACATCGAAAGTTTTTTTCCCATGATAAGCTCCCACTCCACTGTTGCCCACTCCTCCAAAAGGCAATTTTTCATTGGCGAAATGCCATACGGTATTATTGATGCACCCTCCGCCAAAACGGATTTTTTTCATCCACTCATTTTCAATCTTCTTATCTTTTGTAAATAAATAAAATGCTAATGGATTTTCATTCTGCTGAACCATTTCTATAGCTTCATTTGTTGTATTAAATGTTAGCACGGGTAATACAGGGCCAAAGATTTCTTCTTTCATTACATCATCCTCCATTGATACATTTTCAAGAAGTGTTGGCTCAATATATAAGCTGTCCTTATCGTTTTTTCCTCCGTAAAAGACTTTTTCCTTTTCCAAATAGCCCACTAGTTTTTTAAAACGCTTTTCATTTATAATCTTTCCATAATCAGCACTTGAGGAAGGATCGTTAGAATAAAAATTTTGTATGGAATCTCTCAATTCATTCAACAATTTATTCTTTACAGCTTCATGAACTAAAATATAATCCGGCGCAATACATGTTTGCCCGGCATTTAAAAATTTACCGAGAATAATTCTTTTCGCGGCTACTTCAATATCTGCATCACTATACACTACGCAGGGGCTCTTGCCTCCAAGTTCGAGCGTAACAGGAACCAAATTTTTTGCAGCAAGTTCATATATTATTTTCCCAACTGTAGTACTTCCGGTGTAAAAAATATGATCAAAGCGAAAACCATTAAGCATCGCGGGAACAACTTCACCGCCATCCCCGGTAACGACCTTAATATAATTTTCGGGAAAGATTTCTCCAATAATTTTTTTAATGATCTTTTCTGTGGCGGGTGCGAGCTCTGAAGGTTTCAGCACTGCGCAGTTTCCTCCTGCAATTGCCCCCACCAAAGGAATGAGCAGCAATTGCAAAGGATAATTCCATGGAGCAATTATCAAAACAACGCCCAAAGGATCACGATATATTTTAGCAGATGAAGGAAATGTAACGAGCCCGGCTGATATCTTTTCCGGCTTCATCCATTTATGCAAATTTTTAAGTGCATTCTTTATTTCACCTGTAAGCAAGCCTGTTTCCGTCGCCCACGCTTCTTCTTTGCTTTTTTTAAGATCTGTGTAGAGAGCGCCGCTAATTTCATCCTCATACTCTAAAATAGCTTTTTTAAAAACCTGCAATTGTTTTTTTCTAAATTCATACGGCAAGGTTGCACCGCTGTCATAATAGCTATGAAGGCTTTTTAGTGTTGAATTTAAATCGGGCATAACTGCTACATTTGCTTCCCCAAGGTAATCTCATCCTTTTAAAAAAAATAAATTAAAGCATACGAAGTGGAAAAAAGTATGGATAATGAACATTACATAAAACAGGCTTTAAAAGAAGCTCAAAGGGCACTTGATGCAGGTGAGGTTCCAATAGGCGCCGTAATTGTTATGCAAAATAAAATCATTGCACGTGGCTACAACCAGGTTGAAACACTTAATGATTCGACTGCGCACGCAGAAATCATTGCGCTTACATCAGCTTTTAATTATCTAGGCTCGAAGTATTTACCCGAGGCAACAATGTATGTTACGATTGAGCCTTGCAATATGTGCTGCGGTGCATTGTATTGGAGTAAAATAGGGAGATTGGTTTATGGTGCCGCTGATCCAAAACATGGCGGACTTGGTAAAACAAACCTTCATCCAAAAACACAAATTGTTGGCAACATTTGTGCTGAAGATTGCATTACGATGCTCCAGGATTTTTTCAGAAGAAAAAGATAAAGTCGTCGATTACATTTTCGCTTTGGGGAATTATTATGATGTTGTCATGCATTGCAACATATAGTAAGTAATTTTGTAATAATAAATTGTTCACTATTAAATTATACATTATGGCATTTACATTACCGGCTCTTCCATACAGTTTTGATGCGCTTGAGCCACACATTGACAAAGAAACTATGCAAATTCACCACGATAAACATCACCAGGGATACGTGGACAATCTTAATAAAGCAATTGCAGGTACAGAAAATGAAAATAAAACGCTGGAAGAATTACTTGCGAGTGCAGGAAAAATAAGCCCTGCGGTACGAAATAACGGAGGCGGGCATTGGAATCATAGCTTTTTCTGGGAAATTTTATCGGCTGATGGCGGAGGAAAACCAGAAGGCAAATTAACAAAGGCGATTGACGACGCATTTGGTTCCTTTGATGAAATGAAAGAAAAATTTAATACAGCAGGTGCGACCCGTTTTGGAAGTGGCTGGGCCTGGCTCGGCGTTCTTGATGGCAAACTCGTTATTTGTTCCACACCTAACCAGGACAATCCTTTAATGGATGTTGCTGAATGCAAATGCAAACCAATTTTAGGTTGCGATGTCTGGGAACATGCCTACTATCTAAAATATCAAAACAAAAGACCTGATTATCTAAAAGCTTTCTGGAATGTGGTGAATTGGAAAAAAGTGAATGAGCACTTTGAAAAGGCCTCATAATCTTTATTGGGATATTTTTTAAGGCTGTAACGGGTAACTTGTTGCAGCCTTTTTTATCTGCCTCAACTAAGGAACCGGGTCATGGCCGTGACCACCCCACGGATTGCAGCTAACTATTCTCTTTACGGTAAGCCACAAGCCCTTTACAGGACCGTATTTTTTTAGGGCCTCAATACCATATTGTGAACAAGTAGGTGTGTACCTGCATGAAGGACCAAGCCACGGAGAAATAATCAGCTGGTAGGCTTTGATAATTCCAATAAACGGAAGGGATAATATTTCTTTGGTGCTCTTCATGAAATCTTTCAAGTTGTAACCATCTGTTGCAAAGTTATTATACAACCTGCATATCCCGTTAGCACAATAAGGTTATTTACATTAGTAATCTCTAACAATGATGAATAGACTTGCAAAAATTATTTCCCGTAAAAATTTTGAAATTTATAAATTATATAACCACTCATTTCATATCGTCAGGCAAACCCCTTATCTTTGCGGCAAATTTAGGACAGGTATGTTTTTAAAAAGCTTGAAATCTTTATTGGTAGCGGTTTTCAGCATGATTTTGTTGTTGGTTCATGACAATACTTTCGCACAGGAAAATCACGAAAAAGAGGCGACCGAAACTAAAAAAGGTTTTGACGCTAATGAAGTTATTTTTGGCCACATAAAAGATGCCCACGAGTTTCATTTTTTAACCTATACGGGAAGCGATGGGGAAGAGCATGAGGCCGTTATACCCCTGCCGGTAATTTTATATTCACCTCAAAAGGGTTTCTCTGTTTTTATGTCTTCTGCTTTTCATCATCATAAAACTGTAGATGGATATAAACTGGAAGAAGGTAAGGTTACTCCTGAAGAAGCAGGCGTAAAGGTGTATGACATTTCATTAACCCGAAATGTGGTGCAGATGCTGATAGCCCTTATTTTATTTGTCTGGCTTATGATTGCGGTGGCAAAAAAATATAAAAATGGCTATGGGGTAACAAGCGCACCATCAGGTGCCCAGAATGCAATAGAGATTGTGATTGAATTTATCATAGAGCAGGTTGCCAAGCCATACCTGGGTAACAGGTATAAAAAGTATATGCCTTATTTACTTACCGTATTTTTTTTCATTCTTATTAATACTTTTTTCGGCCTTATTCCAGGCTCAGCTAACGTTACGGGGAATATTGCCTTTACGATGGTGCTTGCCCTTATTTCTTTTGTTATTATATTACTTAGCACCAATAAACATTACTGGGGACATATCATAAATCCTGATGTGCCCTGGGGTGTGAAAATTATTTTAATACCGGTAGAGATACTCGGAATTTTTACGAAGCCCTTTGCATTGATGATTCGTCTTTTTGCAAATATGCTTGCCGGCCATATTATCATCATTTGCCTTATCTCAATGATTTTTATCTTCGGCGCTTTAAACAAAGGTATCGGCTGGGGTTTTGCACCGATCTCCTTAGCCTTTTCTGTCTTTATTTATTTTATAGAAATATTAGTTGCTTTCATCCAGGCATTTATTTTTACTAATTTAACGGCAGTATTTATAGGACAGGCGATGGAAGGATCGCATAATGCGCATGAAGATGGACATGTTGACCCTGTGATGCTTTAGGGATTATACAAAAAGAGTTTTTTTTAAACAGTATAAAACACAATTATGGATTTAGTTACAATCTTAAGCACAACACCATGGGCAAACGCCGGTGGAGCTATTGGCGCAGGTCTTGCGGCAGTAGGAGCCGGTATAGGTATCGGGCAAATTGGTAAAGGCGCGGTTGAAGCAATCGCACGCCAGCCGGAAGCCGTTAACGATATCCGTTCTAACATGATTCTTGCAGCGGCCCTTATTGAAGGTGTTGCATTGTTTGGAGTTATTGCGGGCATATTGGCCATGTTTGTGTAAACGAAACAGGCTGCATACAAAGCACAGGGCGGAGGATGCAGCCTTACTTTTATTTTAATACCTTTTAATATGGATTTACTTACTCCTTCATTTGGACTCATTATCTGGACACTTATTGCTTTTGCTGTGGTATTTTATCTCCTGAAAAAATATGCATGGAAGCCGATATTAAATTCTCTTAGTGAAAGGGAAAAAAATATTTCGGATTCAATTTCATCTGCTGAAAAAGTAAGAGGAGAAATGGCAAATTTAAAAAGCGAAAATGAAGAATTGCTTGCGAAAGCGCGTGAAGAAAGAGCAATCATGATGAGAGAAGCAAAAGAAACAAGGGATAAAATAATTATGGAAGCAAAAGAACAGGCACGGCAGGAGATGAATAAAATTGTTGCCGATGCGCAAAGCACCATTAATCAGCAAAAGATGGCCGCTCTTACCGATCTCAAAAACCAGGTCGGAAATTTAGTGCTTGAAGTAAGTGAAAAAATATTAAGAAGAGAGCTGAGCAATAAAGAAGAACAGGAAAAATATATACACCAGTTATCTGCGAATGTAGAGTTTAATTAACATCCGTAGCAACGAAAGTAAACAGTTAAGACTAAAGAATGCAAAATCTTCGTTTATCACAACGCTATGCAAAAAGCCTTATTGACCTGGCTACAGAAATGAATTTACTAGAGCCTGTTCATGATGATATCGCATTGCTACAGAGCGTATGCGAACAAAGCCGTGAATTTATTATGATGCTTAAAAGCCCTATCATAAGTGATGACAAAAAAAACAAAATTATTGACGCTATAACCAAAGATAAAATTTCAAAACTTACTCAAACCTTTATAAAACTGCTTAGTAGTAAAAACCGGGAATCAAATTTACCCGATATCATTTCCTCATTTATTGAACAGTATAATAAAATGAAAGGAATTCATAAAGTGAAATTGACAACAGCAACACCTGTTACGCAGGAAGTGAAAAACTCTTTTATTCAAAAAATAAAGTCGGATGCTGCCATAAAAAATATCAACCTTGAGAGCATAGTGGATGAAAGACTTATAGGAGGGTTTGTCCTCGAAATGGACGGTAAGCTTATTGATGCAAGTATTTTAAGAGATCTTAACGATGTAAAAAAGCAGTTTGCCAATAACGATTACATCCACAAACTCAGGTAGATTTTAAGGCGTCGGAATGGAATTAATTTCTGTTTGATTCATTATTTTCCTTTTTACTTTTCTCCCATTAAAACTTCCTTCAAGGAGTATCTCACCGGGCGCAACACCTTGTGGCATTTCAACGTTCTTTTCTGTTGCAACTAGCTGGAGCATCCATAATTTATTCCCCGGTGTTGAATGCAACATAATCTTTTCATTAGTGATTTTACCTGTACCCGCGTCAAAAGGCAACTCTGTTATTAAGGTCTTACCAATGGAATACTGCTTCCCGTTTTTCCAGGCCGTCGACCATAGTATATCTGAAGCCGCTTCTACATAAACGATATTCACCGTATCAGGAGGTGTAAGAGAATTTCCGTTTTCATCTACTGCAATATTACCCGGTAAATGTATCCTATAGGTAGCATATATATTTTTTATAACATGCTTCGATTGTGCACACGATAATAAACTAATACTTAGCAAGGAATAGAAAAGCAAATATTTTATCTTAGTCATTACAAAACCTTAGAGCAATTATTGTTTTACAATTTTATTTAAATAGGTCTTTCCATCCACTCTCGTTTTTAATAAATATATCCCTGAACTTACATTCCTTCCTAAAAGATTAATTTGAATTTCATTGGCATTTCCAAATTCTTTATAAAAAATTCTGGCTCCCTGTGTGTTGATCAATTCCACTTGAATACTTTGCTGAGGACTTTTGGCAAGTCTTAAATTGATAGTGTTGTGGAAAGGGTTAGTTAATACATACAAACGTTGAGATGCATTTGGATTTTTTATAAGAATTGTTGAACTGTAAGTAAACTTGCCATCCTCATCGATCATTCTCAACCGGTAAAAATTTAATTCATTAACCTGCTTGTCAGTAAAATTATAATTACGTATTGATGAACTATTGCCGGTAGCTTTCAGGGTTCCTATGGAATAAAAATTACTTCCATCTGTTGATTTTTGAATTTCGAAACTTTTGAGGTTATGCTCACTACTTGTTTTGAAGTTTAAAAGAACACTATTGTTATTAAGGCTGCCATCAAAAGATAACAGAGTTACGGGTAATACTACATTTAAATCTAATAAGAAGAACTTAGAAAAACCCGTGAACGATGCAGTAAATAAATATCCCGTGCCATAACTGCTAAACGTAGTTGTCCCAATAATCGTGTTGGCTGCGTTTGCTTCCGCGACAGTGGGTGCTATTGTTTTCGCAATTTTTAAGTTAGAGGGATTTTTACCAGCTAACTCAGCCGCGGAGAAATACAGTCCCACAGTATAAGATGCACCGGAATTGGTCGACGGAGTAATGTCAAATACTTTTTGCGATCTGGCACCTCCGAAAAATGGTTGCCATACATCTCCCGCCTCAAAAATATTGGAAGTAACGCATCCAAGATTAGCAGATGCCCCGGTAATAGTATTAATAAGGTTAGTCGTGGTGGATGAATAAAAATAATACGTGCCATTGTTGGCAATATATTCCGTCTTATTGTGATTTAAGATTGAATCAACCGGTTTTATTGTGGGAGCGGCGTCATTATCAGTAATTGTAAACGTATAAGACAAACTGCTGGGTGCAGCAACTGCGTTAGTGCCGCCACCAATGCTATAACTGAGGGTAATCGTTTCATTACTTTCAGTTTCGGCGTCGTTGTATACTCTTATTGTAATTGGCTTTGGGGTAGCGGAGCCACTCGCAAATGTGAGAACATTTGATGGAGCCGCAAAGTTTCCATTTGTAGTAAAATCATAATCAATTCCCTGTGTAGCGGTTCCTGATGGCGTAAGTGTAACGTTAGCATTTCCTGTTGGTGCTATATCTATATTCATATTTATTACATAGTCTTTGTAAGAGCGGCAACCGGTGGTAGTTGCCGTTACTTCAGGCTGATAATGATGATTGGCTGCAAATCTTACATAGGGAGTTGTGAGCGGTATTACTGATGTCCACAAACCTCTTCCATGAGTGGCTGCAGCGAAGGTTCCATCGCCTTTACGGTACTTTAGCATATCGGTGCGAACAATTGGGAACGTAGCATTTTGAGTCCAAACTGTGGATGCTCCATTTATACTATTGGTTTCATAAACGCCCATCTCAGTGGCAAGTATGGCTTTTGTATTAACCTCAGGGTAAAAGATTGCCCATCGAACAGGAATGTCCGGAAAATTTCCGGTGATATTCGTCCACCCTGCCACACCCCCGCCGGTGGAAGTTACCCAAATACGATTGGTAGCTCCGTAGTTTGAAAAAGTTGCCAGAAGATTATTATCATTTGTACCTATTGCGACACATGAAATGCTCGAGCCCGGCATTCCTGTACCACTAATATTCGTAAAAGTAGGTGCAGCCAAATTAGCGCTGTCTACCTGCAAAATTCTACCGGTAGATGTTCCGAAGAAAACCCTGTTGGAAGTGTTTGGTGAAATTGACACGTGCCTTATTGTGCCGGTAATTGCCGCACTGGTAATGGGAGTAAATGTGCTTCCTGTTTGAGGATTTTCCCATCTTATGTATTGACCACTGGCTCCCGAAGCATACATTTTATTGAGGACATTATCATAGTCACTTGGATTAATAAATTGTCCAATGCTACTTGAATAATCAACTGCACTCCACGTTGCACCGCCATCAGTACTTCGGCGATAGGTGTTATATACATAAGAGCCAAATTGATATTGAGGTTCATCCTGGTCAATATGGACAAACGCTCCGTCACCGCCCGTAACCTCAACCGAACTACTAAGACCTGCATTTTTCAATTGATTTACACCATTATCCTGTGCTCCTGCAAGGAAATAATTTACAGTTGTAGGATGGATCTCACAGGAATAAAATTGCTTTATCCTAAGACTCGTATTCCTGTCGGTAAAAGTTGCACCGCTATTAGCAGAATAAAAAATACCCCCATCACTGCCCACTAATACCTGGTTACCATTCCATACAGCAGTTTGCTGATCGGCATGCACGTAACTTGATCCGCTTCCAACCCACTTCGAAACCTGTGACCATGTTTTACCACTGTCAATTGACCTGTAACAATTTAATCCTCCCGCAAGAACATTTTTAGCATTTGCAGGATCCACAGTTAAAGCCATATTATACCATGCCTGTCCACTGCTTAAATCATTAGTGCCGGATGCTGCCGGGGGAGAAGTAGCAGTGGCGGCCCAGTTTTTGCCACCATCAAGCGAGCGGTAAATTGCCGGGGTTTGATAAGATGAATTAGCGGCGAGAACGTAAAGAACACTGTCTGAGACTGCTAATTCACAGTTATACTTGTCATTGGGAAAAGCTGTCGTTGGACTCGTCCATGAAGCAGTTGTAACAGTTGCCGGGTTGTCGGTGAACCGATATCCTGCGGGGTTGGCACTATAATAACCATTATAATATCCGCAAACAATATGCATTCGTCCATTGCTACTCAATTTCATTTCCGTTATGGCCGTATTAAGGCCCGTAGGTGTAATATTGGTCCACGAAGTGCCTCCATTGATTGAGCGCTGAATGCCGCTACCCGTAGTTTGCGTTGCCACGTATACATTGCCTACTGCATCGCATATAATTTTAGACACATTCCAGAAGTTTGTCGTATTTGCCAAAAGGGTCCAGGTAACTCCATGATTTGTGCTTTTCCATACGCCTCCTCCTCTTACCGCATCTGCGTTTACGGTTTTTTCTCCCGTACCAAAATACATTATGTTAGTGTTTGTAGGATCCTGGCAGATGCTTCCGACAGCAAGGTTGGAAAAAAAATCATTTACAGGAGTCCACGTTGCAGGAGTTGCAGATATATTTGTTGTCTTCCATATTCCACCGTCAATGCCACCTATCCATACGGTATGATTGGTTGCATCTGCCAAATCAACCCATACAGCCCGCATACGGCCGCTGGTAACTCCACTACCCGCACGGGTATTACCATTGCTGGGACCTACCACATCAGAGTTTGGGCCACGTTCACTCCATGCAAGAGCAGAAATATTATCAGGAGAATTAGGAGAATTTGCAATCTTTTGTCTCCTCACCAAAAGATCCTGGTAGGCATTTATCAACCTGTTTTTAGGAATGTATCCTAATGAAACATCTTTTGTTAATTCAAATTCAAGCTTTTGAGCTTCGGCGATACCATCTTCGTTATCAACTACACCATTTTCGTAGTCACTATCTATGGCTTTGATATTTTCTGAAGTATTTTTTTCGGTTTTTTTACTAATAAAATTCCATGTTAAGAAAACGAGGGATACAGACAGAAAGGAAAGAAGAATAATTTTTCTCATAGATGTTATTTTTGGAATAATAAAAGTAAACAATAATGATATACGATTAAATACTTAAAATTAATTAGTGTTTAAATCACAATGTACTAATTCAGAAATTGCGTAACCGCATCGAATATTTAGCGTCCTCTTTTTTGTTACTACATGCATCTTGCTTTACCTTTGCACCCTCGAAAAAAATAAACTTTTATTATGGTTGATATTAAACCGGACGAAATTTCTGCAATTCTTCGCAGCCAGCTTATAAATTTTAATGTTGAAGCCAATCTTGAAGAAGTAGGTACTGTATTACAAATTGGTGATGGTATTGCCCGTATCTATGGACTAAATAATGTGAGCTCTGGTGAGCTTGTTGAATTTGAAAATGGCGTAAAAGCTATTGCGCTTAATCTTGAAGAAGATAATGTGGGAGTAGTACTTATGGGCGATAGCGGTGATATTAAAGAAGGAGGTACCGTACGACGTACCGGGAAAATTGCTTCAATAAAAGTTGGTGATGGCCTTGCTGGTAGGGTTATTAATACATTGGGTGAGCCCATTGACGGCAGGGGACCAATAACCGGGGAATTGTTTGAAATGCCACTCGAGCGTAAAGCTCCGGGTGTAATTTTTCGTGAGCCGGTAAAACAACCATTGCAAACAGGCATTAAGGCTATTGACGCCATGATACCTATTGGCCGCGGTCAACGGGAACTTGTGATTGGCGACAGGCAGACCGGCAAAAGCGCCATTTGTATTGACACAATTATTAATCAAAAAGAATTTTATAAAGCAGGGAAACCTGTTTATTGCATATATGTGGCTATCGGGCAAAAAGCCTCTACAATTGCCAATGTGATGAAGGTACTGGAAGATAACAGTGCTATGGAATATACCACTATTGTGGCAGCATCGGCTTCAGATCCGGCGCCTCAACAATTCTATGCCCCTTTCGCCGGCGCAGCTATTGGCGAATTTTTCCGGGACACCGGTCGTTCAGCATTGATTATTTATGATGATTTAAGTAAGCAGGCCGTAGCATATCGTGAGGTGTCCCTTTTGTTAAGAAGACCTCCGGGTCGTGAGGCTTACCCGGGCGATGTATTTTATTTGCATAGCAGGCTTCTTGAGAGAGCAGCAAAAATTATTCAGAAAGATGAGATTGCTCAAAAGATGAATGACCTGCCTGAAAATATTAGACATCTTGTAAAGGGTGGTGGTTCATTAACGGCGCTTCCCATTATTGAAACACAGGCCGGTGACGTTTCTGCTTATATCCCTACCAATGTTATCTCAATTACTGACGGACAGATATTTCTTGAGGGTAATTTATTCAACGCCGGTATTCGCCCTGCCATTAACGTGGGTATTTCGGTGAGCCGTGTGGGCGGAAATGCCCAGATTAAGTCTATGAAAAAAGTAGCGGGTACTTTAAAGCTGGACCAGGCATTGTATCGCGAAATGGAGGCTTTCTCAAAATTCGGTGGAGACCTTGATCCAGCAACCAAATCTGTTTTGGATAAGGGCGCAAGAAATGTTGAAGTTTTGAAGCAACCACAATTCACTCCATATGCTGTAGAAAAACAGGTGGCCATAATTTATTTAGGAACAAACGGATTAATGAGCAGCGTACCGGTAAAAAATATACAGGATTTTGAAGAGCAGTTTTTACTTGAAATGGAAAATAAACTTCCCGAAGTTCTTGCTGAATTTAAGAAAGGAAACCTGCCCGAAGACGGTATTAAAAAAATGGTTGATTTGGCAAAAGAAATTATGCACCAGTTTAAATAAGTGAAATTTTTTTGTAATTGAAAGGGAGAATTTCTTTCTCCCTTTTTTTATGTGGGGCAAGAAACCAAATATGCAATCACTTTTGAAAGTGCCCGTACTGGCGCAGATATGCAGCAAGCGGTAAGAAGGGATGGCGTTTCTGTGCCAATGAATAATGACGAATATTTAAACAGCCATCCCCTCCGTTTACTTAATGAGCAGAAAATGCTAGATTGGCGATAATTAAAATATATTTTGTAAGCTAATTTGATTGATTTTTTTATTCAAGAGGAATACAAAGAAAAAAAAGAAATCTTATGGAGGTAACGACTATTAGAAATTATTAAGCTGGACACTTTAAAATATGACATACTTTCAAGGCACAGATACCCAGCCGCACAAATGCCAATACTGCATATCTGCGCCAGGTTAGGGCCGCATGGGGCTTGGATGGAAAAGTGGCCTTGTAATAACTCAAATTCCTTGGTATAGTCAAAATGTTAGGCCACACATACAAGATTTTCCTGGCATCCCAGAGATGAAGTACCCAAATCAAAGCCTGAAGATGAAAAATATTTTCAATAGGATTTAAGCATATCAAAATGTCAGCAATAAATAGCTATTAAAAATTTAACGGTTGCTCATATGCTAAAGACATTTTATTACTATTATCATTTATTTTATAAGAATATATTTAAGGATAATGATTCATACTTTACAGCAAAACTTGCATTCACTGCTTCTGAATCACTCTTTGCGATTAGCGTAATTGATATTAGTTGTGCATATTTTTTTTGTTGGTCGTTGAATAGGTATTATATGGTCGCTATTACAGTAGTAATATTAGCTTATAATGCGTTCTTTTTTTTTAGCACGAATGGGAAAAAAAATATTGAAGAAAATGAACCTAAGCTTTTTAAAAGTCATATTTTATCTATTACAATAACTTGGTTGTTTTTTTTGATAACTACATCCTCAATGTTTTGGTTAGGATATGTTGTGCAAGATTTATTAAGTAAATGCCAATAATAAACTTCGCGCCCCCTACCCGAAGTAATCCATAAATAAAAAAACTCTTCTGTCCCCCCTTCGTCCAGGTATGAAGAAGTTTCCCATACTGCGCAGATCTGCAGCAGAGGTAACCTGGCGTTAGCGTATCGTGCCAATAAATTATTATGGAGGCAAGGGCCTTTTAGAAATTATACACTGGACACTTTAATAGTATGATGTACTTGCATTACACAGATACTCAGCCACACGAAAGCCATACTGCATATTGTGCCAGTGTTGAGTTTTTTACTTATTTGTAAAGGGAGAAAAATTTCTTCTTTTTTTGCCATGCGTGAAATTTGAAACATGTGACCGGCCTGTTTCAAAAGCATTTCATTGCATTTTAGTAAATTTGAAACTGAAAAACAAAGATAAATGCCTTTAGGAATTATATTCATATCGCTTTTATTTATGGCACTGGGCATGATTGTGCAGTTCAGGCTAAAGAGTAAATTTTCAACCTACAGCAAAATACCAACAAGCACCGGCCTTAGTGGAAAAGAAATTGCAGAAAAAATGCTTCATGAGAATGGAATTTTCGACGTGAGTGTTACATCTGTTCCGGGATTTTTAAGTGACCATTATGACCCGACAAAAAAAACGGTAAACCTAAGTCCTGACGTGTACGAAGGCAGAAATATATCTGCTGCTGCAGTGGCGGCTCATGAATGCGGGCATGCTGTTCAACACGCAGCTGCCTATTCAATGCTCACGGTGAGAAGTGCGCTGGTGCCCATAGTACAAATAAGCAGTAACCTGGCACAATGGGTAATTTTAATTGGCCTTGGCTTATTTAGTTTTGGCGGCGGAAATCAAACTGTTTTGTTAATCGGGATTATTTTATTTGCCGCATCTACCTTGTTTTCCGTAATAACATTACCGGTTGAATTTGATGCTTCGGCAAGAGCATTGAAATGGCTTGAATCCGCACACATGACTACGCCGGAGGAACATGAAAAAGCAAAGGATGCTTTGAAGTGGGCAGCGCTTACTTATGTAGTTGCCGCATTAGCTTCCATTGCTATGCTCGTGCAATATATTTTAATTTACCAGGGAAGAAGCAGGGATTAATTTTGATCATTCCTTATTTTAATTGCAACGCCAATAAATCTCCGATGGCCCGGGCTGTTCTTACAAGATTATCCCCCGTATTTTTCCTGTCTTTCGCAAAAATGCAAAAAGACGGAGCATAAAGCTCCGAAAGCCTTGCAAACATTGAATTGTTTATAGTTAATTCGGTGTCCCAGGGTATTTTTGAGGCATGTTTATCAGGAGAAAAAGAAACAAGACCGGAACCACCAGTGTTCAGGTTATAGACAAAAGCTCGGGTAAGTATAAAGTTATTTATAGTGCCGGTAGTTCTGCCGATGCGTCCACTATTGCCCGGTTAACAGAGCAGGCAAAACAGCACATTCATAAAATTAAGCGGCAAGGCGAGTTTGATTTTTTGATGGGTGATGACCTCAGGTATTATCAATCGGTTTATGAAAATATTAATCAGATTCAATTGTTAGGGCCGGAGATTGTGTTAGGCAGAATTTTTAATGAAATCGGTTTCGATGTTGTCAAATCTGAATTATTCAGGCATTTAGTGATAGCAAGAATTATATATCCGGCAAGCAAATTAAAAACGCTTGATTATCTTCAAAAATATAAGGGGACTGTGTATGAAAAGATGAAGTATACCGCTACCTGGATAAGCTGCATCACCAACAAATAAAGCAGGTTCAGCAAATCAGCTACCATCATACACTGAAAATATTAGGAGGTCTATTGTCAGTAGTATTTTATGATGTTACAACTTTATATTTTGAATCAGCGGATGAAGATGACTTACGTAAAACAGGTTTTAGCAAGGATGGCAAACACCAGCAGCCACAAATTATTATAGGATTGATAGTAAGCCGGCAAGGCTATCCGTTAGACTATGAAATATTTGAAGGAAACAAATTTGAAGGGCACACGATGCTGCCGGTGGTGGAAGCCTTTGCAAAAAAACACCAGATGGAAAAATTAATTGTGGTGGCTGATGCAGATTAATGTCCGATAAGAATATAAAACAACTAAGCGATAACCAGTATAAATTTATTATTGGAGGAAGAATAAAAAATGAAACTCAGGCTATTCAACAACAGATTTTATCACTCAGTCTTACCGATGGAGAAAGTATCGTTTTATCTAAAGGCGATAGGCAGCGGCTAATCGTGAGTTATGCTGCCAGCAGGGCAAAAAACGATGAACAAAATCGTAAGCGGGGCTTAACCAGGTTAGAAAAGCAATTACAAAAAGGTAAGCTCACAAAAAGGCAGATTAATAATAAAGGGTACAATAAATATTTAAAATTATCCGGGGAAATAAAAATTGAAATTGATTATGACAAATACAAGGCAGACGCTAAATGGGATGGGTTGAAGGGATATTTGACTAACACGACCTTATCCAAAACAAGAAGTGATAGATTGCTACAAACAACTTTGGAATATTGAAAAAACGTTTCGCATATCCAAAACAGATTTACGCATCCGTCCTGTTTACCATTATCTCAAAAGAAGAATTGAAGCTCATATATGCATAGCATTTGCTGCATGCAAGGTGTATAAAGAATTAGAACGACAGTTAAAGAATAAAAAATCAAACCTCAGTCCACAGAAAGTCATTGACATTTTAAAAACCATTTATGCTATTACAATTACCCTGCCTCAATCCAAAGAAAAAAAACTAATGCTCCTTGATAAAACTGAAGCGCAAAAGATAATTCTTAAAATGTTCAGCTAAAATGGGTGTCCAGGTGCGAAAGACAGGAAGAATGTGGAATGAAATCGCTACTATTTTTTTAATTGCGATTGTAATGCTTGCAGTAGTAAAACAATTGCTTAGTGTAGTATGGGGTGTTGGAATATTAATTGCATTTGCCGTTGTGTTAATGATTGCAATCAAACTATATAAGAGATATAGAAAAAGTTAGGTCGAAAGGCTCCGGAAAAATTGAATGGCTTTAATGGAAAAGTAGTTCACAGGGCTTTAACCCAGTATGCTTTTTAAAGGCCGTAGAAAAGTGTGAAATAGAAGAATAACCAAGAAGTCCCGAAACATCCGTAACACTCAATCCTTTTTCATACAAAAGATATTTTGCATGTTCCATTCGCTGGCTTTGAAAAAAATCAAAAATGGTGGTACCATACATTTCTTTAAAACCTTTTTTCAGGTAGCATTCATTAATCGCCGCTTTACGGCTAAGCTCTTTAATTGTTAGTGGCTCACTTATATGTTCCAGCAGTATTTCCCTTGCCAATGCAATTTTTTCCCTGTCTGCCTCATTAGCTAAAAATTTACAGGTAAAGGATTCTTCACCTTCACCAGCCATGCACTCCATGCTATGAAGCAGCAGCATTTGTGTCTGCGCATTTATGAAAATATTTTCGAGACTGTCAGAGTAAGAATGATTTAATAAAGAATCCAGAACAGTCCTCGTTTTGCCGCAAAGGGGTAATGTTTTTGAAAATGAAGAAGTATGTCGAAAATTTAAAATATCGTCTGAAAATGAAGTGGTTT
>JBBSPK010000025.1:0-25221 GCA_038258875.1 Chitinophagales bacterium | reverse complement strand
TTGGGTAATAATTGTTTTTGTTGCGTACCCGCTTGCTAAATCTTTTGTATGTGCCAGCGTCATCAGCTTCCATTGGGTAAGGGCCTCCGGCATAGTAAAACTGAATTCAATATTGCCATCTTTGTCAGTTTTTAATTCAGGAAAGAAGAAGGCGGTTTCATTGAAGTTTTTACGGATTTGGATTTGGGATTGATCCAAGGGAACAGGATTTTTTTCTAGATCAACATTTTTATACCCAACTAGATTTCCAATAGAATTATAATTTGCAATAGCAACACCCTTAGTTTTTCCTGACAAAGCTGTTACAACAACTTCTTCATTACTTACAGCCATAGGTGTCTTAAGCCTGAGCATTTGTACTGAACCGGTTAAATCTCTTTTTCTTGTAGTTGGATATAATTCATCATTTAAATAATTCAACACATCATATCTCTTTTCCTGCTGCTCAATGTATTTTTCATTCCAATATTTTGCTATTGATTGAACAGAAACAAAGTTTTGATTGCCCAGCCATCTATTATACCCTGAATATATCGGCCATATATCCGGTGTGCTCCATGAATGTGGTTTAAACTGGTCAAGCGAAGCATCATACATGGAAGCAAGCATTTCAGCAGCAACTTTTTCTCCTTTGTTACCGGTTATTTTAATTTTCCATTTTTCTTCGCTACCGGGCAAAGTTTTATCACGATAAGTGTCAAAAGAAATATTTAGATCTTTATTATTCCAGGGGACATTTATATTATTTCCTGAAAAATAAAAACGATTGTCTTTTACAAAAAATTGGTTCACACCAAAGCCACCACGATCATCTTCTGAAATTGTAAAATCAATCATTTTTTTATTATCGCTCAGTGAAATAAAATCAAACTTTGTTTGTTCTTTGCCTGCAGGTTGTTGCCTGTTATTAGTTGACTTTGATTTATCAACCTCTTGTATCATAAAAACATCTTTCGCGGAAGTTCCTGTTACAATATGGGCTGTTCCCCCAGGCTCTGATATACTTTCTTTTTGATAATTCCATATATATGATGGTGCAGGAAGTGTATCACTTTTGTCATTATATAACTGGATATATTTTACATCTTTCACTTCCTGCCCATATTTATCTTTTGCTGCAATTTCTATCACATACCAACCTTGTTGAAATTTTGTCCCGATAGCTATCGGGAGAATTTTGAATTTTGAATCATCATTGGATGAATCAATACTCTCGTAAATCACCTGATCTTTTTCCCACGATTCTTTTTTGGTTTCATCTTTATATTCATCATGTGGAAAATATTGAACAAATTCATCTTTTGATAGAATAAATTTATCCGGCTCTGCCCACAACCTTTGCCGGATAAGCCTTTTCGGTAGTTGCAGCCTGTAAATTTTTACATTAGCTTTCACTGCTTCCGGCTGTCCGCTTAAATTTTTACTGCTAATGTTTATCGCTTTAAGACTATCAGTATTTATAATACTTCCATCAATTAAATTAATTTGCAAGTCCAACGATTTATAACCAATGGGCACTGTAATATCACCACTTCTTGTTTCTCCATTTATATCAGTAACATCCGCTTCTACTTTATAATCAAAAACAGGGTCAGTATTTTTATTGATGCTTAAATCAGGAATGGCTGCAAATTTTATTACAAACTTTCCATCAGCATCGGCTATGATTTCGCCATGGGTAATTTCTAATGGTTGTGTTTGTGGCATTATCATTTTCCAAAACATCCAGGGATATAAAAACCTGGCAATCCGTGTAACACGGAAAGAAACTTTTGCGCCGTCGATATTATTACCCGCATATGCTTTGGCAAACCCGGTAATGCTAACGGTGTCACCCACACGATA
Source organism: Chitinophagales bacterium (assembly GCA_038258875.1). Taxonomy (GTDB): domain Bacteria; phylum Bacteroidota; class Bacteroidia; order Chitinophagales; family Chitinophagaceae; genus Ginsengibacter. Next base: position 23,376 of record JBBSPK010000025.1, on the reverse strand, counting down.
ACTTCCTTTTAGCGTATCAAACTCTGTATAAAATTTGGGGCGCTTATATTCTTCAACAGAAAATGATACAGACGAGTTATCATAATCATCTACTTCAATTTCAAACTGCCCATTTAATTTATTTTCAGGCAGGCGAAATTTACCATTGAAAGAACCAAACTCATTCAACAGTACTTTTAATGAATCAATTTTTTGGCTATTGGCGTCATTCAAAATTATAGTCAGGGAATCTTTTGATTGAAGTAAAATAGATTTCTTTGTTTTCCAATTTTTGGTTACACCGATTCCTTTAAAATAAACTAACTGTCCTGGCCGGTAAATGCTTCTGTCAGTAAATAAAAAAACTTTGGCGTTGTCCTCATCATATTCGTCTTGATTATCGTAATCATCTTCCTTGTTTTCATTGCCATCATAATTGTAGGTGTATTGCAGATCGTCCAAAAACAACCTGTCTTTCTGATAGTTGATTTCCAGTCTTACGTTGCCGTTTTCATTTTTTCCAGGAGCGGGGAGATTTAAATAACCATTTTTATCTGAAGTAAGTAATACTTGCTTTACCAGGCCATAGCTACTGTTTTTATAGTCATATTGCTGATTCCAAACCTGTACATGGGCATCTTTTAAAGGCTGGCCCGTCGTACGATTCAGAATAAAGTATTGTCTTCCGCTATTAATGAAGCTTATATCTGAAATATAAAAGTATTGGGCAGCCAGCGGATTTTTATTTAAGCTGAAGTCTTGTGTAGCGCTGCCAAGCAAGGCATATTCTCCAACAGGTAATCCGTCAATTTTTACTTCCGTTGAATGAGCTAAATAATCATCGGTGGCCGGCAGATCCTGTTTCCAGTTTTTTATACTTTTTTGATTAATAAGTTTTTGAAAAACCTCGTCATTGTTATAATTTTTTGTAATTTCTTTTTTGAGCTGCGGTGTTAATTGAATCAGCCTGAAATAAACGGTATTGAAATTTTTATAAGAAATCAATGTGCGAAACGGTTGATCAGGCACATTCACTTTTTCGGTCGTAAGATTTATTTCGGGATGTATTATTTGATTGATAAGGTTTCTTGCATTAATACCTCCCTCACTCTTCGGGAACTTTTTGGCAATATCATCAAGCATTCCCTTTGCCTGCTTCACAGAATATTTTGATACAGCGCCATCTTTTTGCGAAGCCTGGGATGCAGTATTATAAACGGTTTGGACTGCAAAAAACGCGGCCTGGGTTGCTGCCGGGTTGTTATTATATTTTTCACTGGTGTGTTGTAATGCACCGATATACAAAGAATCCTTATTTTCCATTACCCCATATTGATATGCAAAGCTGACGCGTTCAATATCCGCATCAATTAAAGCCGCGGGGTCGCTGTCATTCGCATGAAAGGCAAGAAGCTTTTGAAAAATCAATAGCGCCTTATGAGGAAGAGAAGCAGAATCTTTGGTTGTGAATTTATATTTCACAAATTCATCTGCGGGAGAAAAAGCCGCTACATTTTTTATTTCGAAAGCATAGGCAGGCTTTGTAATATCCCGTTCATCGCTTTTAAAATAATCCAAAGCACGGTGAGCCAGTAAATCATATAAAGTTGGACGCAAATAACGCACATTACCTTTATTAATAATTGCGTTGAATGGTTCAAGACTGGTTTGTTTTAGGAGATTTTCGTTTTTTAGTGATGAGATATATAATTTGCCAATCCTATTATGCAAGTCATCTGCAGTCCATGTTACAATATCTTTTTTATTGAAGTTAACAGTATTGGTTCTCTGGTAAAGGCTGTACCGGTTTTGCTGAAAATAGTTCCAATACATTTGTGCTGTAATGCTTTCTAATATTGATTTGGCTGGTTCCTTTGCCGCCGCAATTTCAATTTCCAGTGTGTCAATACTTTTTACTGTTGCATTCTCCTCAATATTTTGCCTCAACGTGATTTTATATAACAAGGCCTTTATGATTTGAGGATTGTTATTATTCTTTTTTGCCAATGAATAAATTTTGTCAACGTTGGTAAGCGCAGATTTTGTAAGGCCCTTTCCAATGAGATTATCAATATTTTTCCATTGACTGGTATAATCATCCAATTTGTTTTGTGCTTTTAAGTTTGAGAAAATAAAAAACCCGAATAAAACAAAAATTCCGGCTAAAAAATATTTAAGATTCATTCTTTTGAATTTGTTTAAAGGTAAAATTAATACCAGCTTGTTATGTCGACCGGTATTCCTGAATTGAGATGCAAATTGTTTCGGGAATACATAAAAACAATATTTGCCGGATTTTTTTTTTGTATTGGTTAAACCCTGGAATTTTTTGATAGTCTTAGTTGAAATTTAAGAGAAAAAAATGCAATGAGTATATAAATTCTTGGGGGGTCATAATCAAACAGAACCGCTTCCGATTAGTTTGGGGCGGTTTTCTTATTTCAGGTTGTGATACACTTTTTGCACATCGTCATCCTGCTCCAGGTGATCAACCAATTTTAAAACTTCATTGGCCTGGTCTTCCGGAAGTTCTACGGTGTTTACAGGAGTTCGAGAAAGTTCTGCGGTTATAATCTCAATTCCTTTTTCTTCAAGTGCTTTGCTCATATGCCCAAATTCATTGAAAGGGGTTCTGATAATTATATTTCCTTCGCTATCCTCGCCAATTTCTTCAAGCCCATAATCAATAAGTTCGAGCTCCAGGTTCTCGATATCAAGGTTTCCATTTTTAATTTTGAATTCACCAATGTGGTTAAATGTAAAAGCCACGCTGCCACTGGTTCCGAGCGATCCATTGGCTTTATTAAAATGCATACGCACATTAGCGACAGTTCTTGTAGGATTATCGGTTGCCGTTTCTATCAACAATGCAACGCCGTGAGGGGCATAACCTTCATACAAAACCTCATGATAGTCAGTCTTATCTTTACCAAGTGCTCTTTTTATGGCAGCTTCCACGCGGTCTTTTGGCATATTAACCGCTTTTGCATTTATAATACAACGACGCAACGCTGAATTATTATCCGGCTCAGGCCCACCTTGTTTTACGGCAATATCTATTTCTTTACCAATGCGTGTAAATTGCTTGGCCATCTTATCCCACCGGGCAAACATGGTAGACTTTCTTACTTCAAATATTCTTCCCATAACTAAATACTTTCTCGTTCCGGCAAATCTAAAATCTAAAATGTAAAATGTAAAATCTAAATAAGGAGACTGCTTGAAAAAGCAATAAACTTTAAGAGATTTAAAATCGTCCTTGGTTTGGGCTAAGCATCATTTACTTTTGCGATATGTCGCAAAAATATAGTTACCAGGTTTTATATTCTTTTGCCCAAAATATATTTTTAAAAATTGGATGTTCCAAAAGCGATGCAATAATTGCGGCGAATTCTTTGCTCGCTGCAGATTTGCGTGGAGTGGATAGTCATGGCATTGCGAGACTTTCAGGTTATGTTCGCTTGTGGGAGGCCAAAAGAATCAATTCGAAACCCTCAATAAAAATTGTTCACGAAACGCCATCTACCGCGGTTGTTGATGGTGATGCGGGGTTGGGTTTGGTAGTTGCTCCATTTGCAATGCAGGTTGCCATTGACAAAGCAAAAAATGCCGGTACGGGTTGGGTAGGCGTTAAGAACAGCAATCATTTTGGAATTGCCGGCTCGCATGCAATGATGGCATTGCAACATGATATGATCGGTATCGCGATGACCAATGCATCCGCCCTTGTTGCACCAACTTTTTCCATTGAAAGGATGCTGGGGACCAATCCAATTGCAGTAGCAGTACCGGGAGGTGATGAGCAGCCCTTTGTAGCAGATTTTGCCACAACAACTGCTGCCAATGGTAAGCTTGAAATATTACAACGTAAAAATGAACAAGCACCTAACGGTTGGGTTCAAACGAAAACAGGTGAACCGTCAACGGATGCTAATGAATTAAAAAACGGCGGTGCATTACTGCCGCTCGGGGGTGATAAAGAACACGGCAGCCATAAGGGTTATGCGTTAGGGGCAATTGTTGATATTTTCTCGGCAGTCCTTAGCGGCGCTAATTATGGCCCGTGGGTGCCGCCATTTCCTGCTTATGTTCCAATGCCCGAAAATATGCCCGGGGAAGGAATTGGGCATTTTTTTGGAGCAATGCGTATCGATGCTTTTCGGCCCGCAGAAGAATTTAAATTGCACATGGATACATGGATTAAAAGGTTTCGTTCTTCAAAAACAATTCAAGGGCAAGACAGGGTATTTATACCCGGAGAGCCTGAAACTGAATTTGAAAAGGAAAGAATGGAACATGGAATTCCGCTGATGGAATCTGTTGTGGATGAATTAAAAAATATTGGAAAAAAATTCGAAATAATATTATAGGATAATCAGCAAATAGAAATTCATGCACTTCAGAATTGAAATATTTTAATGTAGTCCGCGGTTGCAACTATAAATTCTCACTATATAGTACATTTGCAACCCGGTTCTATAAAAAATTCCGGAAAAGAAATGAAAGTAATGAAGTTTGGAGGCACCAGCGTAGGCAAGCCGGAAAGAATGAATGAAATTGCCAGGCTTATAACCAAAGAAGACGAATCGAAAATCGTTGTGCTAAGTGCTTTAAGCGGAACAACCAACTCACTTACAGAAATCAGTAATAGCCTTGCACGAGGTGAGCGTGTCTCAGCAAAACAACACATTGATGCTTTGGAACATCATTATCAGAATTTCATTTTACAATTGGTAAAATCTGAGAAGAGTTATAATAAAGCCAAAGGGATATTAGCGGAACATTTTGAATTTTTGAATATTATTTTAAAAATATCATTCAGTGAAGCGCTGAATAAAGATATTCTTGCACAAGGCGAATTATTAAGTACAAAACTTTTTAGTGTTTTCCTGGAGGAAAAAAATATACAGCACATATGGCTTGCAGCGCTTGATTTTATGACAATCGATTCGTTTGGGGAGCCCCAGGTAGGGAGCATTAAGGTTAAGTTGTCACAGATTTTGCAACGACATAAGGAAACTACTTTATTTCTTACGCAGGGATACATTTGCCGGAATGCTAAAGGCGAAGTTGATAATTTAAAGCGTGGAGGCAGTGATTATTCGGCATCTCTAATTGCAGGGGCAATTGGTGCATCAGTTTGTGAAATATGGACGGATATTGACGGCATGCATAATAATGATCCACGCATTGTAAAAAAAACAAGACCGATCAGCCGGCTGAGCTTCGATGAAGCGGCGGAACTTGCTTATTTTGGCGCTAAGATTTTGCATCCTGCCAGCATATGGCCCGCCCAGTATTTTAATTTCCCGGTAAAATTGTTAAACACTATGCAGCCGGAAGCACCTGGAACCCTAATCGTAAGTGAAGCAGGCAGTGTGGGTGTGAAAGCAATAGCTGCCAAAGATTTTATAACTGCTATAAAAATAAAAAGCAGCAGGATGTTGCTTGCCTATGGTTTTCTTCGAAAAATATTTGAAGTATTTGAAAAATACCAGACAGCAATTGATATGGTAACAACCTCCGAGGTGGCGGTATCACTTACAATCGACAACGATGCGTATTTAAGTGAAATCGTAAAGGAATTGGAATTGTTTGGAACAGTAGATGTGGACAGTGACCAGACGATAGTTTCAATTGTTGGTAACCAAATTACCCAGACAAAAGATGTACTTGCAAAGATTTTTACGAACCTCTCGGGTATTCCTGTTCGCATGGTGAGTTATGGCGGCAGCCAGCACAACATCTCTGTTCTTATTTCGCGGGAGCATAAAGAAAAAACCCTACAACTTTTGAATAAGGGATTGTTTGGTATGTAATTTTTGATTGTGCTAATTAAATCTGCGTTTTGTTGATCAGCGACCAACAAAGGCATTAAAATCGTATCCCCAGTTTCTTATAAACAAAGCTCATAAGCCACATTGGGCCAATTAATAAAAACTGGATGTCTTTCAAAAAAGATGGTTTTTTCCCTTCAACCTTATGTCCATAAAACTGGCCGATCCACGCAACAATAAAGATTATAGTGCTGAAAAGCCACAACGCCACAGGTAAAAAAGTTTCAACAGCATAGCATAATGCAAGACAAACCATACCAAACAATAACATGCCGAAGCCTATGGGGATTGAAAGCGAGAGATAATAAATGGTAGTGAGCAATAATACAATGATGGCAATATTTAACTGGATATTTTCCGTAATAAACCAGGGGAGTTTTATACAGTATAGCAAACCTGTAATTGAGAAAAAAATTGCCGGAACACAAATCCAATGAATGAGTTTATTGGTTTCATTGGTGTGGCTTTCACCATATTCATTAAGCCATTGATGTATTGTTCTCATGCGCAATGTTTTTTCTAATTTATTTCAAATACCGGACTATTGCAAATAAAAAAACTCCCTGTTCAACAGGAAGTTTTACAAAACAAATTATTTGAAATTATATTATCAGCATCGCATCTCCGTAACTAAAGAAACGATATTTATCCTTAATAGCTTTTTTATAAGCATCCATAATAAGATCGTAACCGGCGAATGCGCATGTCATAATCAAAAGGCTGGTTTTTGGAAGATGAAAATTTGTTACAAGTGAATCTGCAATATTAAATGTATAGGGAGGATGTATAAAATGATTAGTCCATCCTTCAGATGGCTTTAATAATTTTTGCGCAGTGAAAGAAGTTTCCATCGCACGCATGGTTGTTGTTCCTACTGAGCAGATTCTTTTACCTGTCTCCTTTGCCTTGTTTACTATACGGCAGGCTTCCTCATCTATATGGTAATACTCAGCATCCATTTTATGCTTGCTTAGGTCTTCTACTTCAATAGGGCGGAAAGTTCCCAGGCCTGTGTGTAAAGTAACTTCTGCAAAACGTATTCCCTTTATTTCGAGGCGCTTAATTAATTCGGGGCTAAAATGAAGGCCCGCGGTTGGGGCTGCTACGGCTCCTTCGTGTTTTGCATAAACTGTCTGGTATCTTTCTTTATCCTCTTCATCGGGCTTGCGTTTGATATACTTTGGCAAAGGAGTTTCACCCATAAAATAAAGCATCTTTCTGAACTCGTCTTCAGGGCCATCCCATAAGAAACGGATGGTTCTTCCACGGCTGGTGGTATTGTCAATTACTTCTGCGACGAGCTCATCACTTTCGCCAAAATATAATTTATTTCCTACCCTTATCTTTCGTGCAGGATCAACAATTACATCCCAGAGGCGGTTTTGTTTATGTAGTTCCCTCAAAAGGAAGACTTCTATTTTTGCGCCCGTTTTTTCTTTACGGCCATACATGCGTGCGGGAAAAACTTTTGTGTTGTTCACAACAAAAACATCTTTATCATCAAAATAATCGAGGATGTCTTTAAAATGCTTGTTATCAATTTTACCGGTTTTTCTTTCAATAACCATCAGGCGGCTATCTTCTCTTCGGCGGGCTGGATTTTGAGCAATAAGGTTAAGAGGGAGGTCAAATTTAAATTGACTGAGTTTCATGTGCAATTATAGATTTAAAGTTAATTGTCACATGCCATTACTGTAGTTGAGTACAGAGATACGTGCCACGAAGTCCGGGGCCACTTATCATGTTACGGCATGATTTTTTTTAAGTGTGCAAAGGTAATACTTTGCAGTGAAGTAAAAATTAAATTTTTTTTTTAAAAGCTCAGTTTCGGTATGGAAGAAATTAATTTTTGAGTGATTTCACTTTTGGCATTGTAATAAATTTCGTCTGCAGTACCAGTTTCCACAATTTTACCTTTGTTCATTACCATGATTCGGTCGCTTATATAATGTACCACACCCAGGTCATGAGAAATAAAAATGGTGGTAAAGCCTAATTCGTCTTTGAGCTCATTTAATAAATTGAGTACCTGGGCTTGCACGCTTACATCCAACGCCGAAACGCTTTCATCGCATATAATGAAATCAGGGTTAAGACTAAGTGCACGGGCAATGCAAATGCGTTGACGTTGTCCTCCGCTGAATTCATGTGGGTAACGGGTAAAGTATTCGGGCTTTAAATCAACCTTTTCTAACAGGTCTATTATTTTCTCCTTGCGTTGCTTTTCCGTTGGTGAAATGTGATGAATTTTCATGGGTTCATTTATTGCCTGCCCAATCGTAAGCCGCGGATTTAAGGAGCCATAAGGATCCTGGAAAATGATCTGAATGTCCTTACGCATTTTCCTGAATTCCTCATCTGGTATTTGAGCAATGTTTTTATTATTAAAAAAAATATCACCACTTGTTGGGTGTATTAATCTTATCAAAGCCCTTCCCAGCGTGGTTTTTCCGCAACCACTTTCACCTACGAGCCCAAGTGTTTCTCCTTTTAAAACGAAAAAGCTTATGTCATCAACAGCCTTAAATTCACTCAATATTTTACCTGTAAAACTTTTTTTTACAGGAAAATATACTTTCAGGTTCTCAACTTTTAATAATTCAGCCGACGGGCCGTTCCTGTGCCGGGATTCTTTTTTAATAAGAGGATTTTGACTATGAGAATCAGTTACTTCAGGTTCCTGTAAAAAATCGCTGGTTACCGAAAGGCGTTTCCCTTTTGATGAGGCCGATGGTCTGCAGTTTATTAATGCCTTTGTATAGGGATGCTGCGGATTGGAAAAAATTTCTTTTGTTGTATTGGTTTCAACAATTTCTCCTTTGTACATTACTACTACTTTGTCCGCAATTTCCCCTACCAATCCCAGGTCGTGAGTAATATAAATTACACCCATTTCTTTTTTTTGCTGCAATTCTTTAATGAGTTCCAGGATGGTTTTCTGAACTGTTACATCCAGTGCTGTCGTTGGTTCATCGGCAATAAGTAATGACGGATCACAGCTCATGGCCATTGCAATCATTACTCTTTGTTTCTGGCCTCCGCTTAACTGATGAGGATAACGGTTAAGCATACCAGCAGGATTGGAAAGTTTTACCTGGTTAAAAAGTTCAATTGTTTTTTGTCTGGCTGCCAGGTTTGATATTTTATCATGCAGCATCATAGCCTCCATAACCTGTTTGCCGCAAGTTTGAACAGGGTTCAATGAAGTCATTGGCTCCTGGAAAATCATGGAAATTTTATTTCCCCTTATTTTTCGAAGTGATTTTTCAGAAAGCTTCAGGAGGTTGTCCTGTACCAGCCCGTCTTTTGAAAAAAAAATTTCACCATTAAAATGAGCGGTGGAAGGTAATAACTGTAATATGGATAATGAGGTTACTGTTTTACCTGAACCTGATTCGCCAACGATGGCAACAGTTTCTCCTTTGTTAATTACTAAAGAAATGTTTTTTACGGCAGAAACAGTTTCTGAATCTGTAACAAAATCAACGCATAAATTTTTTATTTGGAGAAGCGGGTAAGTCATTTTGCGCAAAGTATTTGCGAACCAATAGAATTAATATATTAAAATTAGTAAATCAGGAAGGGCGAATTTATCGCATCAAAATTTCAAATGCCTCACCGTAAGCCCGTCGTTTATAAGTTGCTTTAACGAATCAATTCCAATTTTTAAATGCCTTTCCACATATTGTGTTGTAACGCTGGCGTCACTTGCGGAAGTTTTTACTCCTTCGGGAATCATTGGAGAATCACTTACTAAAAGCAAAGCGCCCGTGGGTATTTTATTGTAGAAGCCTACCGTAAAAATGGTTGCGGTTTCCATGTCTATTGCATACGCCCTTACCTTCCTGAGATAAGCTTTTAGATTATCATCATGTTCCCATACTCTCCTGTTGGTGGTATACACAGTTCCCGTCCAGTAATCAAAAGCATTATCCCGAATGGTAGTTGATATGGCTTTTTGTAAGGCAAACGCAGGCAACGCAGGAACTTCAGGAGGAAAATAATCATTCGATGTTCCCTCTCCCCGTATTGCCGCAATGGGTAAAATAAGGTCTCCAATTTTGTTTCTTTTTTTTAATCCGCCGCACTTACCTAAAAATAGAACTGCTTCGGGATCTACAGCGCTCAGTAAATCCATTATAGTTGCGGCGCCGGGGCTGCCCATTCCAAAATTAATGATGGTAATATTTTCGGCGGTAGCAGATTGCATGGCTTTATCTATACCGGTAATTTTAACATTATGCATATCAGCAAACATTTTTACATAGTTGCTGAAATTGGTAAGAAGAATATATTCACCGAAATTTTCAAGCTTTTCCCCGGTGTACCTGGGAAGCCAGTTGTTCACTATTTCTTTTTTTGTTTTCATCTTCTTATAAAACCATCGCTTATCTTTCTTAAGGATAAAAATACGATTTTAGTTTTAGTCCGTTAATTGCCGATATGCTTTTAGATTTGTAAATCACCATTAAACGCAATGGTTATAAACTTGCTTGAAAAACTAAAACCGGAGAAAAGGACAAATCATAAATGATAAAAATTGAATTTCCAAAACAAAAGGTAAAGATAAGGGAGCGTGCAGAGCAACAGGAAGTGTTTGATGTAATAAGAAAGAAGTGGTTGCATCTGTCGCCGGAGGAATGGGTACGCCAAAATATGATCCAGTTTCTTCTTTTAAAAAAATATCCTGCTTCCCTCATTGCTATTGAAAAAGAAATAAAAATGGGAGAACTTAAGAAACGTTGTGATATTGTAGTCTATAACCGGAATGCGCTGCCGTTTATGATTATAGAATGTAAAGAAATGAATGTTCAACTTTCCGGGAAGGCCCTTGAACAAATTCTTCGCTATCATATTGCACTTCCCGCCGACTACCTGATTATTACAAATGGCAGTTATTCTTATGGATTTCAAAAGGAGGGAAATCAATTTACCGAGACGAATGAATTTCCTGACTACGGTTAATAACGCAAGCCTGTTATGGGAATATGCCAAGCTCGGCATAGGAGGTGGCCACCTTATTTATGGCACACACATAAGCTGCTGTACGCATATCGGGGATAGCTGGAATTTTTTGCCAGATATCGACAATTTCCCTTGTTGCAGTTATCATGGTTTCTTCGAGGCCGCTTCTCACCAAATCCACTTCGTCAGCTCCGTGCATTATAAAATCCCTTTCTAATGTGCTAACCGTTTTACCGGTAAGCTCTTCAAGCTGACCCAGAATATGATGGTTCATATTTTCAGTAAATCTTTTTTCAAGGCGTCCATAACGTACATGGCTAAGGTTTTTTAGCCATTCAAAATAACTGACCGTAACACCACCGGCATTCAGGTACATATCCGGAACAACCAAAACTCCTTTTAAATTTAAGATTTCGTCTGCTTCAGGAGTGAGCGGCCCGTTAGCAGCTTCGCCTATAATTTTTGCTTTTACGCGTGACGCATTTTCCGCATTTACAACATTTTCCAAAGCTGCAGGAATTAAAATATCACACTCCATTTCCAGCGCATCTGTATTTTTTGCAAAATTTTCTGCACCGGGAAAATCAAGGATAGAGCCGGTTTTAGTACGGTGCAGCCAAACCTTATCAATATCCAACCCATCGGCAGAGTGTATAGCACCTTCATACTCGGAAAGACCCACAATGATTGCACCTGCCTGTTGAAAAAATAATGCCGAGTGATAGCCCACGTTTCCTAAGCCCTGCACACAAATCCGCTTCCCTTTTACCCCGGTAGATAATCCAAGCTTATCCATAACCGAGGGCATGTTACAAACTTCGCTAAGTCCATAAAAAACCCCTAACCCCGTTGCTTCCTTTCTGCCACGCACTCCCCCTTGTGTAACTGGCTTACCGGTTACACAACCTGACGCATCGATTTCTCCCGGATGCATTGCAACATAGGTGTCCAGTATCCATGCCATTTCCCGTTCCCCGGTTCCATAGTCGGGTGCAGGAACATCGGTACCGGGTCCAATGAAATTTTTCTTTATTAATTCCGCAGTATACCTGCGGGTAATTTTTTCCAGTTCGTAGGGCGTAAATTCACGAGGTCTTATTTTAATACCACCTTTGGCTCCGCCAAAAGGCACGTTTACTATGGCACATTTGTAAGTCATCAATGCTGCGAGAGCCATTACCTCATCCTGGTTTACCGCAAGGCTAAACCGAATACCGCCTTTGCAGGGCGTTTTGTGATGTGAGTGCTGCACACGATATGCTTCAATTGTTACAATATCACCGTTTTCGCGTTTAATTGGAAAGCGCATCTGGTAAACACTGTTACATTGTTTTATCTGTTCAAGAATACCGGGATCCCAATCAGTGAAAATTGCAGCCTTATCAAAGCTTCTTTCAACAGCCTGGAAAAAGCTGTATGGTACAGGAGATGCCATAGATTTCGTTTTAGTTTTATTAATAATCAAGCGTTACTGGTTTTTATTCTAAATGTCAACTATACTATTTTTTCTTTTTTTGAAACTTTAATATCAATTCTTATAAGGTAAATAAACAGGATAACCAGTATGGTGATGCAAACAGCCATTACTACATAAATTTTGTCATGGCTCCTCATCACACTATTTATATCAGCAGTTGATGTATCCGGCACAGATTGCGCAAATAATAAAGAGCTAAAAAATAAAGATATAACGGAGAGGGCTAAGTGTTTATAATACTTCTTAATCATTAATTAAATTTTTATTGGCCAGCAGGTCTAATCTTATTTTAAGGCTACTGATCCAAATTCCTAAAAGAACCCAGCCGGCAACAGCAGGCCAAAAAATTATTCTCATTGAGGAATCAAGGCTTCCTCCGCCCAATGCAGGATTACCGCCTCCTTTTGCACCTTCCATGCCACCGGGATGCAGCGATTGAACCAACCTCGGCAATATCATTATAAGGGGTATATAAATAAAGTAGGCAAAAATGTTGTAGACAGCACTTACTCTTCCTTTTTTATCAATATCACTCATCGAACCTCTTAATACAATATAAGCCAGGTAAATTAAGACAGCTATTGCCGCCGCTATCTGCTTTGGGTCATTGCTCCACGGCTCCCCCCAGGTATAGGTGGCCCAAATTGAGCCTGTTAGTAGTCCGAGAATTCCGAAAATTATTCCTGTCTTGACAAATTCAGCCGCGTATATATCGTGTTTTAAATTTTGAGTGCGCAGGAAAGAAATGGAATAGGCTAATGAAAGCGTAAATAAAACTATTTGTCCAAACCACATCGGTACATGAAAGAAAAAATTCCGGATGCTTTCATAAAGATTGCCGACGCGGGGCACTTTTACTAAAAACCCCCCGATAAAAGTGAAAAATAAAAGAAGTATGCACAATATTTTCCACCACTTAAATTTCATTTATCTGGAGTTTGCCGGTTGAAATGCAATCGTTTTTGTGCCGCCAAAATTAGGATAAAAGTTTCGTGATTCTTTTTGTTTTTTTATAGGAGATGATTTTTGTAAAATATTTTAAAACGAAATGTAGCGAAAAATAACCTTTGCTAAAATATTTTTCCAAACGGAATCTAACAGCTAGCCTGGATGGACAAGCAAGATGATTTTTGCCCACTTTTAATATTACTTCCTGAATGGTTTTCTACATCCATTCACTTAACTTTGCAGCCCACAAACACTAAATAATGAGCGGAGCATTAAAAGAAGTAAGGAACAGGATTCAAAGTGTAAAAAGTACCCAGCAAATAACAAAGGCCATGAAAATGGTGAGTGCGGCTAAACTGAGAAGAGCCCAGGATGCAATTATTCAAATGAGGCCCTATGCTAAAAAACTCCAGGAAATGCTCAGTAATATTGTGAGCAATGCCGAAGGGGATGTAAAAATGGAGCTGGCAATAGAGAGGCCTGTTGAAAAGGTTTTAGTAATTGTGATTACCAGCGACAGGGGATTATGCGGTGGCTACAATAGTAATCTTATCAAAACGACCAAGCAGGTTATCCGCGAAAAGTATGAGGCGGTATCTCAGAAAGGAAATGCAGAATTGCTGCCGCTGGGAAAAAAAGGATATGAACATTTTTCAAAAAATAAATTTAAGGTTGTTGATCATTACTGGAATATTTTTTCTGAACTCAGTTTTGAAAATGTTGCGAAAGCCGCAAAGTTTGCAATGGATGCGTTTGCGAAAGGAGACGTAGATGCTGTTGAACTCGTGTACAGTGAATTTAAAAATGCGGCTACCCAGAAGTTTACGGTCGAACAATTTTTGCCTGTTAAAAAAGCAGAGAAGAAAAAGGGCGAGGCGAAAGCAGATTTTATTTTTGAACCCGACAAAAATGTTTTAATCGAAGAACTAATGCCGAAAATATTAAATACACAATTGTACAAAGCGATTTTGGATGCTCATGCAAGTGAACATGGTGCCCGCATGACCGCAATGGACAAGGCAACAGAAAATGCGGAAGAACTTTTAAAGACGTTGAAAATTAGCTACAACCGTGCCAGACAAGCCGCCATCACAACAGAGCTTACCGAAATTGTAAGCGGTGCCGCAGCGTTGCAGGGATAATTGATGGTCATTGAGTCATTAGGTCATTTAGTCAATACTGCCAGAAACAATTTATGATTCGGTTAATAGATTTAGAGGTTTATAAAGTTGCTCTGCAAATTGGTGACGATGTATGGAATATCTTGGACAAATGGGTTTTTTTTAATAAAGATACTTTGGGGAGGCAATTTGTAAAAGCAGCCGATTCAATTGCATTAAATATAGCAGAAGGCTATGGCAGGTATTTTTATAAAGAGAATAAAAATTTCAATTACTATAGTCGTGGCTCAGCATTTGAATGTACAAGCTGTTTAAGAAAGGCTTTCAAAAGAAATTTAATTACAGGCGAAAAAAATAAGGCATTAAGAATTTTATTTGAAAAATACCTTAGATTGGTAAACGCTTATATGAAATCTATTGGACATTCAGGTCCGAAAAATCAATTGCAAGAACCTGACTTCATCTACGAACTTCCTGAATCAAAAAATCTCGAAGATTTGATGACAAATGACTTATTTACCAATGACCCCGCTACTGATGATCCAATTCCTAATAACCCAATGACCTAACAATTATGGATCTAAGTGTAATAATTCCACATATAGAAGCGCTCATTTTTGCAAGTGAAAAACCTTTGTCAAAAAATGAACTGGTTGAATTGATTAATAATTCACTTGGCTTTATTGAAGACCGTGCCTCCCCGGAACAGGTAGATGCTGCAATTAATGCAATTATAGAAAAATATGAATCCGAATTTTATGCCTTCGAAGTTGTTGAAAGTGGTGGAGGTTTTCAATTTCTTACCAAGAAAGAATTTCATAAAACCATCGGCCAACTTAACGGGGATAAATTTTTAAAAAAATTATCCGTTGCGTCGCTGGAGACGCTTTCAATAGTTGCTTATAAACAGCCGGTAACAAAATCTGAAATTGAAATTATACGGGGGGTAAATTGCGATTATGCCGTACAAAAATTACTGGAAAAAGATCTTGTAATTATTGCCGGACGCAATGAAGATTCGCCGGGAAAGCCACTAATTTATGCAACGTCAAAATCTTTCATGGATTATTTTGGCATCAATAGCCCCGAAGATCTCCCCAAAATACAGGAAGTGCTTAATCAGGAAATAATCGAAGCTACAAAAATTGAACAAGCACAAAGCGAAGAAATACCTACCGATGTTGAAGCCATAGTTGAAGAATTCAAACAAGAATTTTCAGAAAGTGAAAATGAACCAGGTGAACTAACAGATGCAAAAAATATAATTCCTGAATAAATATCAATACCAAAATTTATCAGCACATTAGCACATTAGCATCATGTCACAAAATTTATCGCAAACACAATTACGGGAGATAGCCAACGAGTTTGGAACGCCCGTTTATGTTTATCATGCAGAAAAAATTGAAGAACAATATAAAAAGCTTGTCACAGCATTTCAAAAGACAGATGCAAAATTTTTTTATGCCTGCAAAGCATTAACCAATATTCACATTCTCAGTTATATAAAATCGATTGGCGCCAATGTCGATTGCAGCTCCTTAAATGAAGTGCAACTTGCATTGCATGCCGGGTTTACTCCCGATAGAATTTTATACACTTCAAACGGGATTGCTTTTTCAGAAATTGAAGAAGCAAAAAACTTAGCTGTTAATATCAATATCGACAGCCTTTCTAATCTTGATAAATTCGGGGAAAAGTTTGGCCATTCTTATCCCGTTGGTATTCGTTTACGACCGAATATTTTGGCAGGAGGGAATCTGAAAATTTCTACAGGGCACGATAAAAGTAAGTTTGGTATTCCCGTTGATCAAATTGAAAAAATACTATCGGTGGTAGAGAAACGAAATCTATTTATTCGCTGCCTGCAAATACATACCGGGAGTGACATTGAAGATGCTGATGTGTTTGTAAAAGGTATTGAAGTGCTGTTTGATATAATTCCTCGTTTTAAAGAATTAGAGTTTGTTGATTTGGGCGGAGGTTTTAAAGTGCCTTACAAAGAGGGCGACACCGAAACAAATATTCAGTTGCTTGCGCAAAAAGTAAATGAAGCATTTGCCAATCATCCTAATCCTGGTAATAAGCACTTACAGGTATGGTTTGAGCCCGGTAAATTTTTAGTAAGTGCAGCGGGTTATCTCGTTACACAGGTAAATGTTTTAAAAGAAACTTCGGCTACAACTTTTGCAAGCGTCAACAGCGGCTTCAATCATCTTATAAGGCCTATGTTTTATAATTCCTATCATCGCATTGAAAACATCAGTAACGAAAAAGGTCCTGAAAAAATTTATACAGTAGTAGGTAATATCTGTGAAACAGACACATTTGCATGGGACAGGGAAATAAAAGAAATAAGGGAAGGTGATGACCTTGTTTTTTATAATGCCGGCGCCTATGGATTTGAAATGTCTTCCAATTTTAATTCAAGATTTAAGCCTGCTGAAGTCCTTGTAATGAATGGTAAAGCATCCCTCATTCGAAAGAGAGATACAATAGAAGATCTTCTAAAAAACCAATTGTGACTATCGGCTTCGTGCAATTAAATGTTCTTAATTGTTAGATCGGTTTCCTCTTAGTATTGCAACCAATAAAAGAACAAATACAGCTGCACCTACTACCCATACCCACGGCTGTGTGTACCATTGATGTGAATCTTTACCTACGTTAATATCCACATCCACTTTTTTATCCTGCGCAAAAGAGAGAAAGGAAATTAATAAGGAAAAAATTAATAATGCCAGCTTGTTCATTAAGGAAGGTGATTTCATAAATTGTTTTTTAATTTAAATTTTAAACAAATATAAAAGAATGAGTATACATTTTATTATACATTAATAGCTTTCCACAAGTGATGATATTTTTAGAATTCCTTTCATCCGAAATTTATAAAACCAGGGTTGGTAAGCGAAATAAGTATACCATGGTTTAAGTACGCCCAGATTAATTTTTTATTGGTATTGGAATGTTGCCCCAGATTTGAATTCAATAAATACAAACCATGCTGTAACCAGGGTCGATACAATAAACCAGGCAATAATTCCATAATTAATTCCGGGGAAAAGTGCGGAAGCTCCAAACCAATCGCCGGTTTCATAAATAACAGCGCAGCCAAAAATATTTTTTAGTACCTCCCAAAAGAAAGCATAACGATTGCGATCCATAAGCTCGCTATATGCATATACGGTTAAGAAAATAAAGATTCCATAAATAAAAATTCCCGGTGTTCCTATTGCAGCAATATTTGCAAAGAGATAAGAAATAGTCATAAGCAAGCCAGCCAGTTGTATCCACGACCAGGTAAGCAGGGCGGCCGAATAAGGCGTGTCATATTTTTCAAAATTATATACATCTTCAATTTTATAAACCGGAAACTTTTCGGCTACATCGGCAGGGCGCCAGCCTGTTGGCATCAGCCATATTCTAAATTTATCCTTCCAGCTTTTGGTACGCCATGCATCTTTTATAAGTAGCCATACATGCTGGAAATTTATTTTAATAGGATTCCAGGTTCTTACCGGGCGGGTAATCCCATAAACAGGCGTAACATCCGGCAGTTCTTCCTCGAAAGTTCCAAATAGCTTATCCCATATAATAAAAATCTGGGAAAAATTTTTATCAATGTATTCAGGATTAATTGCATGATGAACCCTGTGGTGAGATGGCGTTACAATAATTTTTTCGAACCAGCCCATTTTATTAATATGCTGTGTATGATACCAAAATTGCGCAAACAATTGAATGGGCGCTACTATGGCGATAACCATAGTGGGCACACCGAGCAATGCGGCAGGTAAAAGAAAAACAGTGAATATTTTTAATATTTCGGAAATGCTTTGCCTTAATGCGCATGCAAGATTAAACTCTTCGCTGCTGTGGTGTATAATATGATTGTTCCAAAAAATATTATAGCGGTGCGAAATGCGGTGCACCCAATATCCTGCAAAGTCAAGGGAAATAAATGCTACAATATAGACAAGCGCCCCGGACTCGATATGTATAAAAGCAATCTTATCGACCAGCCAGGAATAGCTCATTATTATAATGCTGAGGCCCAGCACGTCTTTAGTAACATTGGTAATACCAGAACTCAGGCTTGAGATCATATCCATTTGCCTCACGGTATCTTTTCCTTTGTACCAGCCGTACCATTTTTCAAAAAGAACCAAGGCAAGAAAAACCGGCATTGCAATCAATAATATTTTTCCGTATGCGTCCATTTATCCTTAAAATTAATAAATATTCAAAGGATATTTATATGTGGGTGTGAGCGCTTTCGCAGTCTTTAAATTAATGTTTGAGGTATCCGGTGCCATACGGAGCGATTTAACATTTTCTAAATTAATAATTTCATTCAGTGTCATTTTGTCTAATATTTGTTATTGGCAAAAAGTTTGACAATGCTACCTTTGCAGCCAATTTTAAAATATGGAAAAAAATAAGAAAGACATGAATGATAGCGGCATTGATAATCAAATAAAGGGAGATGATTTTTTTGTAGATGAAAACGGGATCCCCGAAACTGAGCAAATAGAGATTCCTGAGCCATCGGCCGCGGAGGATGAAGTTGCAAAGTTGAAAGCTGAGCTTGAAGAACAAAAAGATAAATATGTACGCTTATTTGCCGAATTTGATAATTACAAAAGGCGTTCTTCAAAGGAACGGATTGAGTTTATACAAACGGCGGGTAAGGAAGTTATCACTTCCTTACTGGATGTATTGGATGATTGTGACCGTGCAGAAAAACAAATGCAGGAGACAAATGATTCAGACCAAATTAAGGAAGGTGTTCAGTTGGTATTTAACAAACTGCGAAAAACACTTCAAGCCAGGGGCCTTAAGGCTATGGAAAGCCTCCATACAGAGTTTGACGTTGAAAAACATGAGGCAATTACTGAGATTTCCGTTAATGATAAAAAACTAAAAGGTAAGGTGGTTGATGAAATTCAAAAAGGATATTACCTTAATGACAAGCTTATACGATTTGCCAAAGTTGTAGTTGGCAAATAGAATTCAATTTATATTTTTACAATAAGCCGTATCTGCGAGCGGCGGATGGTTTTATATTTTACGCAGATCACAATAAAATTGTATGGTAGATTCGATGGCTTCAAAAAGAGATTATTACGAAATTTTAGGGTTAAGCAAATCTGCTGCTGCGGATGAAATAAAAAAAGCATACCGGAAGGTGGCTATGCAGCATCATCCTGACAGAAATCCCGGCGATCATACTGCCGAGGAAAAATTTAAAGAAGCTGCAGAAGCCTATGAAATACTAAGTGATCCTGATAAGCGTGCACAATATGACAGGTATGGGCATAGCGCTTTTGCATCAGGCGGCAGGGGAGGCGGATTCTCAACACACATGAACATGGAAGATATCTTCAGCCAGTTTGGGGATATTTTTGGAGATGATGTTTTTGGAAGTTTTTTTAGCGGGGGAAGAAGCGGCGGACGCTCGTCAAGAAGCAGGGGAGTAAGAGGAAGTAATCTGCGGGTAAAAATCAGGGTTAACTACGAGGAGATTGCAAAAGGCGCAACCAAAACAATAAAAGTAAAAAAATATATTGCCTGCAATACCTGTGGCGGTTCGGGAGCTAAAGATAAAAGCAGCATGCAAACCTGTAACACCTGTGGCGGTAACGGCCAGGTACGCAGGGTTCAAAATACCTTTCTCGGTCAGATGCAAACAGTAAATACCTGCCCCACCTGTAATGGTGAAGGTTCTGTAATTACCAGTAAATGCACTTCATGCAAAGGAGAAGGGAGAGTTTACGGGGAAGAAACCGTTACCCTGGATATTCCTGCAGGAGTTCAGGAAGGAATGCAATTAAGTATGAGTGGGAAAGGAAATATGGGCGAGCGTGGTGGTGGCCCCGGTGATTTAATTATACTAATAGAAGAAGAAGCAAACGCACATTTACATCGTGAAGGGTTGAATGTTGCGTTCGATTTATATATTTCATTTCCTGATGCCGTTTTTGGAACGCAGGCCGAGGTTCCTACCATTGATGGCCGGGCAAAGATTAAAATTCCTGCCGGTACTCAAAGCGGCAAAATTTTCAGGCTAAAAGGAAAAGGTTTTCCATCTATAAACTCTCATGAAAAAGGCGATCAGCTCATAAGTGTAAATGTGTGGACACCGCAAAATGTTTCCGGTGAAGAGAAAGAAACGCTTGAACAAATGCAACAAAGCGAAAACTTCAAACCAAAGCCCGACAAGAACGATAAAACTTTCTGGGAAAAAATAAGAGAAACATTTAGCTGATAATTAGTATTCAAAATACTGCACTTAAACATTACCGTTATACTATTTTTATCTTCATTCTATTAATGATATTTAATTGGTCTTTCAAAAAATAACGATTCACAAAATCCTCTATTGACCGGAGTCTTGTGCATATAAAGAAGAAATAGTTTTTGATTTTTGATTGGTAAATTTTTATATGAGAAACCTTTACCACACGAGTAGTTTATTGATACGAATCCATAAGTAAAATTTCGTTTATACTTACAGGTTACCTGATTTAAAATTTCCAAAAAAATCGGCGAATGTAGATTAAAAATCGGAAACAAAATTTTCTTTTTTCCCTTGTTTTATAAGAAAATGATTTCTATGTTTAACATTCCAAAACGAAATGCCTCCCCCCTAAAAACTTCCGATTTAAAAACCGGCAATGATAAAATTTATCTTTTATTTATTGTTGTTCTGCCTGTATGCCATACAGGGCAAAACACAGGATGCAACTAGTGTTCTGTCAAATATTGAAGGGATTCCTGAAGACTATTATGGGAGAGTTGATAAGAAAATCAGTTCAATAGATAAACAGCTTTCAAAGAAGTCGGCTAAGTATCTTGCGAAATTTCAGAGGCGGGATAACAAATTCAGGAAGAAATTACGAAAGCTAAATCCTGAAAGCATTATTGCAGATAGAGATGAAAAGTATAAGGAATTCTTTAAAAAAATAAACATTCCTTCAACCTCAAAAGGTTTTATCAAGATAAGGGTTCTGCTTTCGAATAAGTCGCCGCCTGCAAAAAATGAAGAAAATGCAAACTCTCCAATAACAGGTGAGTACAACCCGTACCTCGATAGCCTTAACACATCCCTCTCTTTCTTAAATCAATTCAAAGGCACCTCTCATAAAGTAGAAAGCCCGTTGGCTAATCTCCATAGCCTTAAAAACAAATTTCAGCAGTCAGAAAAGGTCAAAGAGTTTATCGCTGAACGTAAAAATCAGCTAAAAGAGGCGCTTTCCAAATTCACTAAAATTCCTCCGGACTTAAAAAGCCAATACGATAAACTTGGTAAGACTGCATATTACTATTCTGCCCAGGTAAAGGAGTATAAAGAAATGCTCAAAGACCCTAAGAAGATCGAACAAAAAACACTCGCTGCTTTAAATAGGCTTCCGGCATTTCAAAAATTCATGAAAGAGAACGGGCAGTTGGCATCACTATTTCGTATAAACGAAAATGTTGATCCGGCCCAAGCCCTTGCAGGTTTACAGACACGAAGCTCTATTCAGGGAATAATACAACAAAGAATCTCTTCAGGCGGCCCAAATGCAATGCAAATTGTGCAACAAAATATTGCGCAGGCGACAAACGAATTGAATACGCTAAAAGATAAAATTAATCAAGTTGGTGGCGGAAGCAGCGACCTGGAAATGCCGGACCTGTCTGCCAGCCAGGCAAGTTTTAAACCTAACTCCCAAAGAATAAAACCCTTCCTGAAACGATTAGAATATTCTGCGAATATTCAATTTGAAAAATCAAACAGACTATTGCCGTCCGCCGCAAATATTGGATTGGGTATCGGTTATAAATTAAATGATAAAGGTGCTATTGGAATAGGATCAAGTTATAAAATAGGAATGGGAACTATCCAGCATATATCATTTACCAGCCAGGGACTTGGCTTACGCAGTTATTTTGATTGGAAAATAAAAAAACAAATTTATGCAAGTGGGGGATATGAAATGAACTATAACGTTACGTTCAAAAATATTGAGCAATTAAAAAATTATGAGGCGTGGCAGAGAAGCGCATTAATCGGGGTGACCAAAAAATATAAGATAAGTAAGAAGTTAAAAGGAGAAATGAAATTATTATATGACTTTTTAGCAAATCAGCACATACCGGTTACGCAGACAGTTCTTTTTAGAATAGGATATATACTATAAAAAATTAGCCAAAATGAATTCTACTACTTACAAAAGATTTAAATGTGTTCTCTTTTTCAAAATGTTTTTTTTGCTTTTGGTTCAAATAGCTGGTGCCCAAACGGCTCAAACTAATAAATTTTTACCGACTCTGGCACCAGCCAGCCCGGAAGCTTCGGCATTTAGTAAATACGGGAATTACGAGGTTAATTTATTTACTGGAATTCCTGATATCTCAATTCCTCTATACGATATAAAAATTGGGGAGTTATCTATTCCGATCAGCATTAATTATCACTCGTCCGGTATTAAGGTCAATGAAATGCCATCAAGAATTGGATTGGGCTGGAATTTGCAATCCGGGGGGTCAATTACGAGAAAAATAATGGGAAAGCCTGATGAAATGGATGGGAATTATTTATTGACAGGTGCAAACGGAACAAATAGTGTCAAATCTTCAATTGATGATAATTCTGCGGCAGGCTTATTCTATTTGGATAACGTGGATGGTGGAATATATGATGTACAGCCAGATATTTTTTCATATAGCTTCCCCGGGCACAGCGGTAAATTTTTATTCAATCAAAAAAATAATTATGCGGCTGTTTTAATACCATACGCACCTGTTTCTATCGGCATGACTTCATCAATAAATACTTTGAACCTGGCAATCACCGATGAAGCTGGAATCAATTACAAATTTGATTCAAAGGAAATTACCAATGCCGGAGGAGGAACCAGTGTTGTGGCCGGTTCCGCCTGGTTGCTTAGTGAGATGATCTCAGCTAATAAGCAAGATTCAATTCATTTACATTATGACATCGCCGGCAGCGGAATAACAGACCGGTATTTTTCTGATTATGTGACTGTTGACGATAATTGTA
>JBBSPK010000024.1:0-25297 GCA_038258875.1 Chitinophagales bacterium | reverse complement strand
CCATATCTTTTTTATTACTTACCGATCCATCTTTATTTTCTTTGGTCAGACTTTCTTTATTGGGTTCCTGTTTTTCACTTTTACCTCCGCCATATTGCTTTTCAATTGCCTTAAAATCTTTTTTATAAAATGAGAATAATAATAATAAAATGATACCACCAATTACAAAAAAACCCGCCAGTTTTTTTGTAATGAACCAGGTAAACTTTGGTTCATCATCATTCATATTTCTTACCAGTTCAGCTGTGTAAATAGTGTAAAATGTAAAAATCAAGACAGGTACAAATGCAACTACTAATTTTTTTGCAGTGATGTCGGTGGTGTTGCTTACAACTATAATTTGTATCACCAGCAACAACGCAGAGAGAACAGTCGGAAACCAGCGCAACCTTGCGAAGCCCCATCCCGCAAGCCATCCCGTGATAAATAAAAATGAAAAAATATAAAATTTTGTAATGGCATAAAATGCAATGAACTCACCCGTATATATGTTGCTTACTATTTTACTGAGAATGAAAAGCAAAAGAAGCAATGGTAATAACGTAGTAATAAACCTGAATCGAAAGCTATGTAATAAACAGCCACCAATAAGCCCTGCAGCAAGAAAAATACTTTCAGTTATCCACTGCGTTTCCAAAACAGAGTAATATTCATTCAAATGCCAGAGCATATAGCAGCTTATTGCAATAGCAGGAGCTATAAGCAGGAAAAGCTTTGCAATTATTTTTTTTGAGCTATATTTTTTTTCGATGTGCATTTTAAGAATTTGACCTGGTCCCACAGTCCGAAGGAGAGAGAGATAATTTAGGTAAAGTTTTAAACTTTATATTATCACACTTTCACATTCACTCTTGCTCAACACTTCTTTTATATGTTTTTCATTATCCAACATTTTTTTTCTTAAGGGTGACAGGTTGAATGCAAGTTGCAATTTCTCCGCACTTTTCTTTTCGGGCTTTATAAAAATCCATTGCAACCAGTCTGTAACTTTTATCCTTGCAAAGGTTTTACTCAGCTCCACAAAAACAACAGTAAGGTTTCTGCCTGCCTTTTCCAGTAGATCTTTTAGTTGTTCGGAATCTGTTAGCGACGAAATACAAAGTAAAGAACCATATTGCGTATTAAAATAATTGTGCAGGTCATTTTCTCTTTGCCACGATGAAGTACTAATAATATATTTTATTTTCTGAACGGGATCGTCTGCATAAAATGTTTTTGTTTCCTGGTCGGGAATATATTCTAAAAGCTCACTTTGACGGTATAACTGTTTATAAATATTCCAAATAACAGTTTTAAAATGATCGAGAAATGCTTCATTGAATTCTTCGTATATATTATTGCTTACCGCATTAAAAAATGACGCATAAAAATATATGTGAGATGCATAAGGATCATTTGTTTCTGGTATTCTTACCACCAATTCTTTGTTCTTGGCGTAAATTTTCCATACGATTCTTCTCACATCGTCGTTGGTTTCAAAATTTTTATAGTTCAGAAATTCTCCCTCCACTTTTCTCATTTCTTCAATCCGCATAGTCGTATCTTTTGTCTTTTTAGGCTGAACAATAACCTTTCCTGTTTCTGCTTTGAGTGGTTGCGTATAAAAATTACTGTTTGAAGCGAGCACCGATGTGAAAGAAAAGAACTGGAAGAAATCCTCAAAATAAATAATCCCCCTGGTTATATCGTATTCTTTTATATTCTTTAACGGCCAGTTATAGATACCTTTTGTTTCTGTTGAAAAAAAATGTTTTTTAGGCTCAGTACGTACAGGCGCAAACTTTGGAGAAATATTAGCATTGTAAAATAAGCGCAAACGTATATAACCGAAGATAGGTTTTATGATTTTAGAAATAGCAATTTCTACTTGTTGCTTATCGGTTACATTATTACCAGGCGTCTTAATTTTTAAAACACTTCGATTGTTTTTTTTGCTGAAGGCAAAAAATAGCCAGGGAATAAACGCAGTAAAAAATGAAACAACAAAAATTGTAATCGTAAACCAAAAAGTAACGGAAATAAAAAGGTCGAGAATGGCAGTTCGTGCAGTTTCAGGCAAGGCATTATTTTTTCTAAGCCAGGTCGCTGACAGAACTAAAGCGACTACAACGAGTAAAAGGTGCAAACGAAATGGAACAAAAAATCCGGCTCGTCTTATCTTATCTCTGATTACTGCTATACTCATTCTCCGGTAAAATTCATTCAAATTAAGTATAAAGAAAAACCAAAATCCGCAGCATATAAATGTGGGATTGGATATTTTATATTTTCTTTGTGCGAACGAGGTGAAAAATGGTATCATATAATTCGTGCCCGGGTTGCGGGCAAACAACTATAGAGAAAGCGCTTACCACCGAAGATTATTCGGTTTCCAATAAATTATTTGAGATTTGGAAATGTACGAATTGCACACTCAGGTTTACACAAAATATACCCGATGCCGGTGAAATAGGAAGTTACTACCAATCAGAAAATTATATTTCGCATACTGACACAGCCGAGGGTTTTATTAACCAACTGTACCATAAAGTAAGAAAGCGTACGCTAACAAAAAAAAGAGAACTGGTGCAGGCACAAACACGAAAGAAGACAGGAAGCATACTTGATGTGGGTTGTGGAACGGGTGCCTTTTTAAATACTATGCGCCAGGCAGGCTGGCAGATTACAGGCCTTGAACCTGATGAAAAAGCAAGAAGGAAAGCACTGGAATTATATAATTTGAATTTAGACAGTTCTGAAAAATTATTTTCATTGCCGCATAAAAGCTTTGACGCCATAACAATGTGGCACGTGCTTGAACATGTACACGACTTGCATGGTTACATAAAAAGACTAAGAGAATTATTAAGACCGGGTGGTAAACTTTTTATAGCCGTGCCTAATTATACCAGTTACGATGAGAAAGTTTATGAAAAATATTGGGCGGCCTACGATGTGCCAAGGCACTTGTATCATTTTTCACCTGCTTCTATGAAGTCGTTGTTATATATGTATAGTGTGAAGGTGGATGTAGTTAAACCCATGTGGTACGATAGTTTTTATGTTAGCATGCTAAGTGAAAAATATAAAACAGGAAAATCTAATTTTTTGAAAGCTTTTATTACAGGAGCGATTTCAAATTTGAAAGCAATGTTTAATAATGAAAGGTGTAGCTCAGTAATTTATATCGCCCATCCAACCAAACCTAATCCCTCCGATAACTATCAGGATTCCGACAAGGGAAGAACCAACCAGGGGTAAGTGAGAGTTTTTAAATTGTTTAGGATTTCTAAAAGAAGCAGGGCCGCTCAATATTCCCGACCGGGCTAGGGGCTATTCAATTTTATCTCAAACATCTTCGGCCAGTGTTTTCCAGTGATGTATATTTTTTTTGTAGCGCTGTCATAAGCTATGCCGTTTAAAACTGCTTCGTCTCCAACTTGTGCATTTGGATCGTATTGATGCAATAACCCGGTGAGATCCATACTGCCAAGAACATGTCCGTTTGATGTGTCAATTTTTATGATATGATTGTTATACCACCGGTTTGCAAAAACATTTCCATTAATATACTCAAGCTCATTCAGGCTGTCAAGTTCTCCGGTGTTATCCGAAACAGTAAGCACTTTTATCGTCTTCATTTCTTTTTTTGCTTCGTCAGGCTGAACGTAATATAACCTGGATGAGCCATCACTTATAATGAGATTGTTGCCGTCATTGGTAATTCCCCATCCTTCTGCACTCCAGTTATACGTAGCTACCGGGTGTGTTATATCATTAATATTATATTCGAATATTTTATTGTTTTGCCACGTGAGCTGATAAATTTTGTTTTTAAAAATAGTAATGCCTTCACCAAAAATGGCCGGATCAGGAATAAGATATTCCTTTTCAGGCTTACCGGATTTTATATCAACAATCCTTAAAGTCGATTCTTTTGGTTCCCCCGTGCCTTCATATAATTTTCCATTGTAAAATTGAAGGCCCTGTGTAAATGCTTTTGAATCGTGTGGGTAGACAGCTTCCACTTTAAAAATAAGAGGTTGGGGAGGGGGAATATTACTAGGACGTGGGGCGGGGAGAGTTGGGTCATACTCGGGAGTTGAATTATTATTACAGGCGAAGAACAATAATACAGCAATACCTGCAAGTAATCTTTTGATCATCATATTAATTTAAAATGATGTAAAAATAGTAAACGGCTATGGTAACCGTGTTAACTCATTTATAAAATACCTGTTGCCCGGTTTTGACATCTGGATAATTTTGTCTTTATTTGTGGTCATAAACCTCTGTTACCGGTAATAATCCTTCCCAAATGTTATTTCCCGTATAAATTTCAGGTTATATCCTTTCTCCTTATCCTTTGCATTAATTATTTACATCCTGTGTTATTCCTTTAACATCCTATGTAATCCCGCTTACATTCATTTTGAATAAGTCTGAATAAAACAGGGATACATGAAGTTTATTTTTACATTTATTTGCTGGTGTTGTGTTATCAACGCAATTGGCCAGAGATGCGGAACTACTGACTACCTCGGCCAACACGGCGCATCAATTATAACAGGTACCACTACTAATACAGAAACAGCCGGGAGAGACACTTTAAAAAATGAAGTAATTGTAATACCCGTAGTAATTCATATAGTCTACCACAACAACGCTCAAAACATAAGCAATGAACAGGTTTTATCCCAACTTGAAGTTTTAAATAATGATTACAGGAGATTAAATGCAGATAATGCACGAACACCCGTCCCTTTTGCAAGTCTTGCAGCAGATACCCGGATTACTTTTTGCCTGGCAAAAGTGGATCCAAATGGAAGACACACCACAGGCATTATTCATAAGTACACTAAAGCAGAATTATTTCTGTCAGATGATGAAATGAAATTTTCTTCGAAGGGAGGTGATGATGCATGGGACTCAAAAAAATATCTGAATATATGGGTTTGTAATCTCTTTGGCCGTACCCTCGGATATTCTGTTCTGCCCGGCAGCCCGTCTAATACAGATGGCATCGTAATTCAGTATAATGCATTTGGAACCACCGGCACACTCAACCCACCTTTTAACAAAGGCCGTACTGCTACTCACGAGATAGGCCATTGGCTGGGACTTCGGCATTTGTGGGGCGATGCAGTTTGTGGTAACGATGGCATTGCGGACACTCCGCCACAACAAAGTAGCAACAGCAACTGCCCTTCTTTTCCACATAGCTCATCCTGCTCAGTCAATTCTTTCGGCGATATGTTTATGAATTATATGGATTTTACCGATGATGATTGTATGAACATGTTTACACATGGACAAAAAAATGAGATGAGAGGACAGTTTGCAACAGGTGGATTCAGAAATTCTTTTCTTAACTCCACTGTTTGCGACAGCTCAAATGCGCAGGGCGATCCCTTTCCCGAGGATGACATAAACGCGGGTATTTCGGTGTATCCCAATCCATTTACCGACCAGGTGATCATCAGTTATAAAAATGTATCCGAGGCCGCCGGTAAAACGATAAAACTCTATGATGTTACCGGTAAACTTTATTTGACCCAAATCCTAAAATCATCGAAGACTTCGATCAGTGTTGCCAACCTTCCCAATGGCATTTATTTTCTTAAAACAGAGAGTGATGTCAAACCAAAGATATTCAAGCTGATAAAGCAGCCTTCTAACAGGTTCTGATGTTAATATTGGTTTCTTAGTGGCGAGCTTAACATTTTATAAAAATCCTTTTTATAATTTTGTTTCGTATTTAAAGAAAAAATTTCACCATGAAAAAGCTGATATATTTACCGGCATTCATATTTTGTTTGCTGCTCGCAAATTGCTCACAGTCACAAATGAACAATTCGAAAACAACAACTGCCGAAAAAGCTTCTGACGCAAAATATCCTAATCCTGAAAAAGTTTCAGAGAACGCAAAATTTCCTCTGCAGCTTTCTGAAAATGAATGGAAGCAGAGGCTAACTACTGATCAATATTACCTCCTGAGAGAAAAAGGTACAGAAAGGCCTTTTAGTGGTAAGCTAGATCATTTTTATAAAAAAGGAACTTATTATTCAGCAGCTTCATTGCAACCTGTTTTCAGCTCCGCGACAAAATTTGATTCAGGAACCGGATGGCCCAGTTTTTATGCACCGATAAATGCCGATGCTGTTAAACTTGTACCCGATAAAAGCCTTAGTGGCTTAAGATGGGAAGTTGTTGATTCAAAGTCTGGCTCACATCTTGGCCATGTATTTGACGACGGCCCTGCGCCTACGGGTAAACGTTATTGCCTCGATTCAGAAGCTTTAATATTTGTTCCGGAAGGTGGTAAGCCTCCGGTTGCAGCAAAATAAATTTTCCGGTCAAAACCATAAAAAAACTTTCCATGAAACGTGGAAAGTTTTTTATTTAAATCAATATTTTAAAGGAATTTTTTCTATCCAAATAAGCCACCTTTTTTAAACGTACGAACACCTTCTCCAATTTTGAAACCATTATTATAAATTTCTATTTTATAATTCCCGGTTTGAAAACCACTATTTTGAGTCCACTCTACAGTTACCGGCTGCTTCTGCCCCTGCACATAATTAATCTGCACTTTTTTTGTGAAAGGTTTTTCGGCACCATCACGTGTTACAAATTTGCCTGAACCAAGTGCATCAACAGTTACAGGATTTCCATCGGGCGAAGTAATGGAAACATAGATATCTTTAGGACCCGATTGTGTGATCCGGTTTTCATCAATATCAAAGGATATTCTAAGCTTATCTACTCTTTTAGCGGTTGTAGTTTCTTTTTCTTTACCACCACTTTTATCCTTGATGCCGACAATACTAAAATTTGATGCATGTAATGTAGAACCTACATCAATTACATCTTCCTTCTGTTTGATAACCTGGTTGGCTGAATCATAGTTTTTTCTAACCACATCACGCTCTTCAGAGACCTGCCTGTTCTGTTCAGTTAATTGGGTGTTTTGTGTTTTTAATTCTTCTATCTCGGCGGTATAAGTTTCAATATTTCCTTTTAATTCTCCAATTAACCTTCTTGCTTCTGCGAGTTGTGCCGCAGTCGCATTTTTATTGCTTAAGATTGCCTGAACTCTGCTTTTAAGATCCTGGATATCTTTATCTTTTGTCTTTAAAAGGCTGTCAGCTTTTACGTTTGAAGTTTTCAGCACATCGAGTCTTAACGCGGCATCGTTCAATTCGCGTTGTAGTTCATTTTTAGAAGAATCACTATTAACAATTTGTGTTGTAAGATCCTGCTTTTCCTGCTTGGTTTTATTCTTATCATAAATAATATAGCCCCATGTAGCTAATAAGGCGACGATAAGAATACCGGTTAAGATATTCCGGTTGTTATTATTTTTTACTACCACAGTTTTTTCTTCAGGAACATTGCTGTTAGGAAAATTTTCGTAACTCATTTTAAGTTTTTTTGATTTTTTTAAAGGTATGAAATTTTAATTTTCCAAAATCATGCTAAGAAATATTTACTTCATTTCCAGTTTTTTAAAAGGATAATCTCATGCTTTGCGCTAAAATTTTATCTTTGAAAAATGAGTGCATTATCTATTATTAATGATTGGAAAAAAAGTGTGTATAAACCCCTGTATTGGCTGGAGGGCGAGGAAGAATTCTATATTGATGAAGTAATGAATTATGCTGAAAAGAAAATTTTAAGTACAGGCGACGCCGAATTTAACCTCAGTATCTTTTATGGTAAAGATGCAAACTGGGCGGATATCCTGAACACGTGCAGGCGTTATCCAATGTTTGCCGAACGACAGGTAGTTCTGCTTAAAGAGGCCCAGCAAATGAAGGACATTGAGAAGCTTGAAAGCTATATTGAGCGACCTTTAAGTTCCACTATTTTGGTGGTATCCTATAAAGGCAAAACGATAGATGGCCGCAGCCGTATTTCAAAATTGCTTAAAAAATACGGTGAAGTTTTTTTGTCAAAAAAAATATATGATAACCAATTACCATCGTGGACCAATGGCTATGTTCAATCAAAAGGATACCAGATTACTCCCCGGGCTCTTTCTTTACTGGTTGATCATATTGGGAATGATTTAAACCGTATTGCCAATGAAATAGAAAAATTATCAATCAATCTCGGCAGTGAAAAAAATATTACAGAAGATGATATTGAAAAATATATTGGGGTAAGTAAGGAGTACAATATTTTTGAATTGCAACACGCCATCAGCAAAAAGGATCTTTCGAAAGCTGTTCGAATCATTCAATATTTTGAAGCCAATCCCAAGGCAGCTCCTATACAATTAGTGTTGCCTTCATTGTATAATTACTTTACCAGGATTCTCGCTGTTTACCAGATGAGCGATAAAAGTGAAAAGGCATTGAGGCCTGTTTTTTATAATAATCCTTTTTTAGTGCAGCAGGCTATGGACATGTTATTAAATTATTCGTATGCCGAAGCCGAGCAAGTCATCATGTTGCTTCATGAGTATAATTTAAAAAGTATTGGAATAAGAAATTATGGAACATCTGGTGGTTCTCTAATGAAAGAGATGGCTTATAAAATAATAAAAGGAAATACTTTTAATTAGAGTTCGTTAGATGCTAAGCACCCGATCGCATTCGTAAAGTCCTAGGTCTTGCTAAAAAAATTGAGTGCATTAATTTTATCAGATGCTAATTGTTCGTTCAATTCATCAAGTCCGTTGAATTTTATCTCGTTTCTTAAAAAGTGATGCACCAACACTCTGATTTTCTGATCATAAATTATGTCATCAAAATCAAAAATATTTACTTCGATAACTTTTTTGGTGCCACCTACTGTGGGGCGCATTCCAATATTCATCATGCCCCTGAAATGCATATCGGGAGACTTATTAGCTGTTGAGTCATCAGCCAATACTACCTCTACGGCATATACTCCATCTTTTGGTACCAGCTTATTTTTATCCGAAACAAGAATATTTGCTGTAGGATAGCCTAATGTTCTTCCTAATTTATCGCCTTCAATAACTATTCCCTCAAAGAAGTAAGAATAACCTAAATATTCATTTGCGGTTTTAATATCACCCTCATTAAGAGCATGCCGGACCTTGGTAGAGCTTATTGTCACTTTGTGTAAAACATGTTCCGGTATTTCGTTTACTTTAAAATTAAATTCTGTTTGGAAAAACTCCAGCAGCTTATAATTGCCCTGCCGGTTTTTTCCAAAATGATGATCGTAGCCTATTATAATCGTGTGAGGATGAAATTTTGATACTAAAAAGTCTTTTATATAACCTTCTGCGGACTGTTTCGAAAATGCCAGGGTGAACGGCACGATTACAAGGTGATCAATATCCTGTTTTTGAAGAAGTTCAATTTTTTCCGAAAGAGTATTCAGCAATTTTATTTCTTCATATTTTTTTTGTGCAGAAGTATCAAGAACCATCCGCGGATGCGGATGAAAAGTAATAATGACTGATTCGCCATTAATTTCTGCTGCTTCTTTTTTAAGCTGGTGAAGAATTTGAAGATGGCCTGTATGTACGCCATCAAAGGTGCCGATGGTAACAACAGCTTTCTTAAAAAGAGGTAAGTTATTTATATCATTATGTACCCGCATAAGATGGCGCAAGATAAATGATAATTGAATTTGAAAATGGTATATTGGGCGTTCCACATTAATTTTAGCTTTTTTTATTACACTAATTGAAACGAATTACACGGATTGTTTTCCAGATTAAACCAGTCAACTGATTTACTATTAAACCAGTCAATTGATAACTAATTAACCAATAAACTAATTAATCAATAAACTAACTAACTAATCAACTTACTTAATGTCTCTATATTCAAAACGTGGCGTATCTGCACAAAAAGAAGAAGTTCATCTTGCTGTAAAAAATCTTGACCAGGGAATATTTCCAAAGGCGTTTTGTAAAATTTATCCTGATTATCTCGCAGGCGATGAGAATTTTATAAACGTAATGCACGCTGACGGGGCTGGAACTAAAAGCATTCTTGCCTATTTATATTGGAAAGAAACGGGTGATGTATCCATATGGAAGGGCATTGCCCAGGATGCTGTGGTTATGAACCTTGATGATTTGCTATGTGTGGGCATTTATGATAATATTATTTTTAATTCAACCATTGACCGCAATAAAAATCTAGTTACTGCTGGAGTGCTGGAACAGGTAATTAATGGCACGCAGGAATTTTTTGACCTCATGAAAACTTTCGGGATTAACATTCGTTACCTCGGTGGTGAAACTGCTGACGTTGGTGATGTTGTGAGAACCATTGCAGTTAATGGAACGATGACGGCAAGATGGCCCAAATCAAAAATTATTTCTAATGAAAAAATAAGAGCAGGAAATGTAATTGTCGGACTGGCGTCTTTTGGCCAGGCAACTTACGAAGTGAATTATAATAGTGGCATTGGGAGTAACGGATTGACTTCTGCAAGGCATGATATACTTGATAAATATTATGCAGAAAATTATAAAGAAAGTTACGATCCTTCTTTAATGGAAGAAGTTGTTTACATAGGAAAATATAGGATAAATAATATAAAAGGTATCCTTTCCCCAACAAGAACTTATGCACCATTAATAAAAAACTTACTTGAAAATAATTTTGATAAAATTTACGGATTGATCCATTGTAGTGGTGGTGGCCAGACGAAATGTTTAAAATACATTACTGGAAATGTAAAAGTGATAAAAGATAATTTGTTTGAACCGCCTGAAATTTTTAAAGAAATACAAAAAGCAAGCAAAGCAGATGATCGTGAAATGTACCAGGTATTTAACATGGGGTGCCGTATGGAAATTTATACTGATGAAGATTTTGCTGATTCAATAATTGACACTGCATCATCTTTTAATATCGAAGCACAAATTATCGGCAGGGTGGAAGAGAGTGCGAGGAAAGAATTGGTGATTAAGGGAAGAAATGGCGAATTGATTTTTGATTAATTACTTTTTTTCCGGATTTGTTAGTGTTACCGGCTGTAAACGATAAGAAGCAACTACCACATCATTGTTCTTTGCGGGAATCCATTTCGGGCCTGTGCTTATAGCCTCAGTTGCAGTTTTTGCCAGCTGGGAATCCTTCATGGTGGTAGCTTCTACCTGGCTTACACTTCCATCTTTATTCACGATAAATTTTATTACACATGTTCCAAAATCTTTTTCTGTAAACTTCCCGGAGGTTAATTCAATCTTGCTCACAATGTATTTAATCCATGCATCCTGGCCGCCCGGAAAACTCGCTTCATTTTCCACTTTTGTAAAAAGCGGGTTGGGTATTGAGTCGATAAAAAGTTCTCCTATCGCAGCATTGTCATGTTGATTGAGTGTAGCCTCTTCTTTTGAGATATTGTTTTCATTCGCTAACCTCGGATCTGCGCTGTTATTTGGATTTTTTTCTGAAATTAAAGCAGAATTTTTATTCTGAATTAGTAGTACGCTGTTGCCTTTAGTTAAAATTTGTTTAGCATAATTATTAATAGCATCTAAAATATTTTTTGCAATTTTTTCCTGGTTTGCATCTTTACTAATAAATGCTTCGTCATCCGAATTAGTGAAGTATCCGCATTCTATTAATGCTGCTGGGCAGACGTTTTCATCAAGCACCCATACGCCTGCATTTCTGGCTGCAATAGTGTTTCTGGTTATATATGACTTTTGCAATTCTTCGATTAAAGCAGAAGCAAGTAGCTTATTTTTCTCATTGTTATTTCTATCGATGGCAACACAAAATCCATTTTCATTTAAATGGTCTTTATCTGCCGCATTTACATGAATTGAAATAAATAAATCTGCATGTTTTTCCTTTGCAAATTCCACTCTCTCTTTCACTGAAATGGTTTTATCATCACCCCTGGAAAGCAAAACCTTAATATTATTGTTTGAATTTAAAGCAGCGATCTCCTTTGCGATAGAGAGATTAATATTTTTCTCCAGTAAACCATTTGGCGACACGGCCCCGTTATCATCTCCTCCATGCCCTGCATCAATTACGACTGTAATTTGCTTGCCCGAATAATTTGCGGAGGAATTAATAACCTTCATCTTTATGGTAAATGCAAAAAAGATAATTGCCGCCAAAGTCAATGCCAGCAGGCGGCTTATGTAGCTTACTTTTTGATTTCTGTTTTTTGTAAACATAGTGAGTCTTCTTTTTAAGGGTGAATTAAAAAAATTATTTGTGATCGAAAAATGTTGTCCGGGATAAACTGTTTGTAAAATCATTTCGGCAAAAGCATTTATGTCATGATCTTCCAGTGCTTCTTTATCAGCAATAAATTCGTGTATCATGCTCAATTCTTTTTGGATAAGCCAGAAAAACGGGTTAATCCAAAAAAATACCAACACCACGTTTATGAAAATTTTATCGTAAGAATGTTTTTCTTTAATGTGAGAAAGTTCATGATTGAAAATCTGTTGGCCTTGTTTGGAATGAAGGTCAATAGCGTTATTCCAAAAAATTGAATTTAAAAATGAAAATGGCGTTCCCCTGGCATTCGTAGAAAAGAAACTGATTCCCGGCATTTTTACTTCCGGAAATTTCTTCCTAAGCCTGGATATTTTATATAATGCCAGTAGAAAAACTGATAGAAGTACTATGGTAATTAAAAGGTATCCTGCGGCTACGATATTTTCTGAGCTAAGCTGGAGGCCCGTGTGCCTGCTGTATTCTATAATTATTTCATCGCCGGTGTTTATTGTTTGCAACATTCTAATTACTGTCCCTTTTCCGGCAACCGATTTTTGGAAAATATTTATTTTTATTAAAGGCACTCCAAGTGCAAGCACTACAGAGGCAATTAAATAAAAGCGGTTCCAGCGATGAAAGATCTTATTGCGAAGTGCTATATAATAGTAGCCGCATAAAATACCCGAGCATATCATTACTTTTAGTAAATACCAGGCAATTGTTATCATAAATTTTTATTTGCGGTCAGGCTGGGTTGCCAGACCTATTTCCCTTTTTTTAATTGTTTTAAAAGCAATTCAAGGTCTTCAATAGTTATATTGTTTTCTTTCACCATTGATGATACAGCGTTGGTGAACGATCCATCGAAATATTTTTTAACCAGGGATTTCATGCTTCCTTTTGAATACACGTCTTTATTAACTAACGGATAATACTCATGATTTCTGCCTATGACATTTATTCCTGTAAAATCTTTCTCAACAAGTATCTTAAGTATTGTTGAAACAGTGTTTTGATGAGGCTTTGGATTGGGAAGTTCATTTATGATTTCCTTTAAAAATGCTTTTTCCAGTTTCCATATTACCTGCATAATTTGTTCTTCTGCTTTCGTTAATATCTTCATTTTGCTTTTCTTTTTTATTCTGAAAACAAAATTAAACTAATTTTATAGTTTTACAACTATATTTTTAGTTTTAGCATAAATTTATTTTTGTCTTGTCATTTATTTCTTTCAGAAAATATAATTATAAAAGTAACTTTGCGTTTTTAATAATACCACGTAACTCTTGTAAACATTAGTAACAGTAATTATGGCAGAGCAGATTTTAGAATTACGGAACGCAAATATTTATCAACGGGATTCTCTTATTCTCCAGGATGTGAACATCATCGTGAACAAAGGAGAGTTTGTTTACCTGGTTGGGAAAACCGGTACGGGTAAATCGAGCTTGCTGAAAACTTTGTATGGGGATCTCGCCCTCAAAGAAGGAGAGGGTAACGTTGTAGGATATGACCTTCCCTCGCTTGATTGGAAAAAAGTGCCTTACCTGAGAAGAAATCTTGGTGTTGTTTTCCAGGAATTTCAATTACTTACTGATAGAAATGTTAACGGCAATTTGAAATTTGTTTTGAAGGCAACAGGATGGAAAGATGAAAAATTAATGGATGAAAAAATTGCTGATGTACTTGATAAAGTTGGTTTAAAAACCAAAGGATTTAAAATGCCTTTTGAGTTAAGCGGTGGCGAGCAGCAAAGAGTTGATATTGCACGGGCCCTTTTAAATTCACCTAAACTAATACTGGCAGATGAGCCCACTGGAAACCTTGACCCGGAAACGTCTGACGAAATTATGCAACTTCTTTTTCACATAAGCCGCGACTATGGAACCGCTATTGTAATGGCAACTCATGATTATCCCGTAATTCATAAATTTCCGGCCCGTACTATTAAAACAGAAAGAGGTAAGGTGTGGGATAACGCTACCATATCCATTGCATAAGCTTCAGTGCATTTTGATGGTTGTCATAAACGGTTAGGAGTTTTTTTCTTTCGATAATATTTGCTTCTGTAAAAGGGGTATTAAATAATTCACCGATCCTTTTTTTAAATTCTGGTGGAGTGCCGGCAACGTTACATAAAACTTCCAGGCCACTTTCCTCAATCGCAGCGACATTCGTAATAATAAAACGGCCATTAAAAAGTGCATTTAGCAATTTAATTTTTACCCCGGTTTTGTTAAAAGAAGGTAATACATGTACATGAGCCTTTCTTATAAGATCGTCCATTTCCTTTGCTGATGGATTTGCGACAAGACATACATTTTCATTTCTATGTACAATCGCTTCAAGATGTTTCGGTGGATTTTTGCCGGCAATAACGAAAGGAATATCGATACCATTGAAAACATTTTCCAAAAGCCAGAGGACTGCCTTTTCATTTTCCGATACAGATAAATTTCCATGATACAAACAGAAGTCGCCAGAGCCTATTTCTGAATTTATGCATTTGAAAGGCAGAAAGGCCGGAAGGTATTTTATGTCACTGGCCTGGAAATCTTGTTGATAGGTTCTTTTATCTTTTTCACTCACTGCAATAAACATGGCTTTACCTGCAATTTCTTGTTCATACTTTTTTAATAAATTACTCTCATGTTTAAAATATAGGTTTCTAAAAACATTATTTGCAGATTTTGACAGCGCAGCATAATATTCGTATTCAACATTGTGTAGCCGCACAAAGACTTCTCTATTCTTTAATTCACCATTGTATAAAAAATAAGTGCAATGGATACCTTCCAATAGTACCGGGTAATTGTCTTTTAAAAGATTATTTAATAGCAGTTGATTTTCCCGGGAACTAACTATAAAGGGCACACGAAAGGAAAAGCTTTTTAAAAACCTTTTTCTTTCATAGTAGTTTACAGACTCACAATAATTCTCTAACTCTTCCTGTTGTCCACGACCATATTCAAAACAATGCAGGTGAATTTTCGCACCACATTCATAAAGGGCTTTTATCTTGTAAAAGAGATCGAAGACCCCTCCATAGTCAGCAGGGTAGGGCACATCGAGGCATACAATATGAAGATGTTTATGTGTCAATGGATAAAAAAGTAAAACCGTGTACGTTTATTTAATTACTGAATAGATTTAATACGCAAAACTGCTTATAATTGTTTAACATTTGTAAAATAAAAAATGCAATTTCTTTGAACCCAAAAATTATTGTTTCTGTTATAAGTGATTTAGTTACTGACCTGCGTGTACAGAAGGAATGTAGTACTTTTTGCAAAATGGGTTACGATGTGCTGTTAATAGGAAGAAAGAGCAGTAATGTGTTTGGTTTAAATGAGCTACCCTATAAGACAATTCGTTTCGCCAACCCTTTCAGGCGCGGACCTCTCATGTATTGCGTTTTTAATTTTCAATTATTTTTTTACCTGCTCTTTAAAAGCGCAAATGTGTTATGGGCAAATGATCTTGATACATTGCTTCCCAATTTCATGATATCACGTTTAAAAGGGATAAAACTTGTTTATGATAGTCACGAATATTTTACAAAAAGTGTCTATAAAGGGACGTCAAAAAAAATATGGGAGTTTCTCGAAAAATTGTTATTTCCCCACTTAAAAAACGTTGTCACAGTAAACGATTCTATAAAGCATGTTTATGAAGAGAAATATAAAGTTCCCATCACGGTTATCAGGAATGTTCCTTATAAATCAATAGCAACGGATAAACAAGAAATTGTTTTGACGCCGGGAAAAAAAATATTGATGATGCAGGGTATAGGGTTGAATGAAAACAGGGGCGCTGAAGAAGCAATACTAACAATGCAGTTTTTGCCGGATGAGTTCATTTTATATTTTATCGGCCGCGGAACAATATTGGATAAGCTTAAACAAATGGTTCTTGATTTAACCCTTTTTCATAAAGTCATTTTTATTGATGTGCTGCCCTATAAAGAGATGATGAAGTATACACGACAGTCTTTTCTTGGGCTAATTTTTGAAAAAATTTATACTACCGAACAGCACATGTTTGCCTTGCCCAATAAATTTTTTGATTATATACACGCCGGTATCCCGGTATTATCCTCAAAAGCGGTTGAAATAAAGACATTGATTAACAAGTACCAGGTTGGAGATTGTATAGACAGTTTCGAACCAGGAGAAATTGCCAAAAAAATTATCGATATTTCTAAAAACGAAACGCTGTATAACTTTTGGAAGCAAAATACGACGCCGGCATCTGAACAGCTTAACTGGCAAAATGAAGAAAAAGTATTAATAAAATTTATGCAGCGCCTGGGGTGAAGGGTTACTTTCCGGAAAGTAATAATATCCTTTCAATCATTTGGGCATGAACTTTTTTCCAGTTCCTGTATTCTTTTGTTTCACTTACAGTATGGTTGTGCCAGATGCTGATGAATGTTCCATTTACATTTTTTACGGCGTCTATTAAATTAAAAATATTGGGCAATACATGTTCCGGCTCGCTGTATTTTAGATTCATAAAAGTATCTTCCATCAGGGTGACTGGAAATATTTTAAGAGCCGTTGTTTTTTCATTTTTCAAATCATAAAAATAAAATGGTTTTGAAGTGCCTGCCCTAAAACCAGGTAACGCCGAAAATCCCATGGAATAATCTTCCGTAATGCCAACATCAATCAGGGCATTATAAGTTTCGGGTAAAGTAAATTTTAAGAAATGCTGCCTGCTTTTATAGATATTTTTTCCTGATAAGTTTTCAAGCCTTCTTTTCTCTAATGAAATTTTTGCCGGAAATGAGGAAGTTTTATAAGAAGGATGAATACCAATTTCACTAAATGATTTTATTTTATCCACAAGTTTTTTTACAATGACATTCTTAAAATCTAAATTCCTGTCATGCCTTGAGGTATCACTTAGTAAAAAAAAGAAAATTGAATCGAGGCTATTTTCCCGGATTAATTCATGCAAATAATCATAAACATCCCAGGGATCTTTTTGGTTAAACAAAAGAGTTTGAATACGGTTATAAATATTTTGAAAATCAAATTTTAGGAGGTCTTTTCCTGTTGACCCTGCATTTCTTTTAAAACTTCTGCCTTTATATTTATAAGCTACATCTATATCATATGTTACAATGGCTTTAAAATGGGAAGTTGAAAATTTTAAAGAAGGAAACCTGCTTTGTAATGCATTTTTGAATTGATTGATCCATATATCGACAATGGGGATTTGAAGAAAATTATTTTTAAAAGCTATTGTATCGGTAGCTTCAAATCTGCCATGCTTGTCAGGAATAAAAGGCAGGTATTCCTCATAACGGCATAGTATAAAAAATACCGCTGAAAAAACATCGAAACCCATATCACAGGCATTATTATTGGCAAACAGAACTTTCATGTTATTTTTTTCTTCGACAGCTATCTCCCTACGTTGAATAAAATTTTCGAATAAAAGAGGCGAGGCCTGTAAGAAAAACTCATTATTTCTGCGTGACTTAGAATAGCTAATTTTTGCTTCTTCATAAGCTTCGAAAATGTTCCAATCGTTGGTTATGCGATATTTTATTCCGAAATTATTTCTAAATATCACTTCAAAAATATATTCACTTCTCGGTGAAACAACGGGTAAATAAATCAGCAACATAATTTTTGAAATTTATTCCATGCCGGAAAACTCTCTCCGTTTTTAACTATTATATTATCGTCCCAATTTGAACCTGCTTTTTTTATTCAGCATTTAAAAGTAATGGACATATTTCATTTATTTTTTTAGAAGCAAAAATGCAAAACACTTGTAAGATTATTTCTCCCATGAAGATTTTTTTCTTCAGTTTAGTTAAATATGTATATTGTTGCTATCATTTTTAAACAATGGAATCAAATTTAAATGAGTTTGAAACGGAGCCTCATCTCCGTCCAACTCTGTTAACTGTTCTTTGCATACTTACCTTTATAGGGAGCGGGTGGGCAATAGTTAGTAGTATGTGGGGTTATTCAACCGCGTCAAAATCCGCAAAAATGTTTTCATCAGTGGTTATAAGAAGCTCTGATGATTCAGCCTTTCAAAAAGATTCGGTTATCAAAAGGGTAGGCAATAAAAAGCGATCGATGTTTGGTGAAAAAATGATCATATCAGTGTCAAAAATGGTGACTGAGGAAAATATCCGTAAAAATGCAATTGGAGTTATAATCTCAGGATTATTTACTCTTGCAGGAGCGTTATTAATGTGGCGTCTGCGGCGATCCGGATTTTATTTATACATAGCCGGGGTAATTGTTGGATTTATTGTTCCATTTTATTTATATGGCAATAACATAATAGCTACCGGAATGTCAGTATTCTCTGGTTTTTTTGGGCTGGTATTTATTGCATTGTATATGTTGAATTTTAAAAGTCTCAGGTAAATGCAAAAAAGTTTATAAATTATCAGTTCAGCCTTAAATTTGCCGGTCGGTACACTTATTAAGAGCTGCTCGAAATTAAAATTTAATTATTACCTTTGCAGCCAATTAATAAAATTATCTAATAAAAAATGTCTTATTTAACATCGGAAAAAAAGGCTCAAACATTTGCTGAATTTGGTGGAAACGCATCAAATACAGGCTCAATTGAAGCACAGGTTGCTATCTTAACGGAAAAAATTAACCATATTTCCGACCACCTCAAAGAAAATAAAAAAGATTTCAGTACACAGCGAGGATTAATGCAAATGGTTGGTAAAAGAAAAAGCCTGTTAACTTACCTTAGTAAACACGATTTAACCGGCTATCGTGCATTAATTGAAAAGTT
Source organism: Chitinophagales bacterium (assembly GCA_038258875.1). Taxonomy (GTDB): domain Bacteria; phylum Bacteroidota; class Bacteroidia; order Chitinophagales; family Chitinophagaceae; genus Ginsengibacter. The sequence continues at coordinate 6,353 of JBBSPK010000024.1, read as the reverse complement.
AGGACTCCGTAAATAATTATTACATCACATGATATTGTTAGCTATTCCCAACTGATTTTTACGGTTGGGAATACTTTTTTTTACTACTAATACGAACAAATAATATGACTCCAAATCCCATTTCTGTAACATTTGATATAGGCGAAGGCCGTATGGTTACTATTGAAACCGGTAAACTTGCCAGGCAGGCTGATGGCGCCGTAACCGTGCGTTTAGGTGACTGCGTTATACTGGCAACAGTGGTTGCCAATAAAGAACCCAAAGAGGGGCAATCGTTTTTTCCTTTGACTGTTGACTACCAGGAAAAATTTGCATCAGCTGGCCGTATTCCCGGTTCTTTTTTCAAAAGGGAAGCAAGACTGAATGACTATGAAATATTAACCTCACGGCTCATAGACCGTGCCCTGAGGCCATTGTTTCCGGAAGATTATTTATGCGAAGTGCAAGTGCTTGTCTCACTCATTTCAAGCGACCCTGAAGTTATGCCAGATGCCATCGCTTGTCTTGCAGCTTCTGCAGCTTTAGCTGTTTCTGATATTCCCATCCAGGAAATTATTTCTGAAGTACGCATAGGGAAAATAGATGGAGAAATGGTTGTAAACCCAAGCCGCACACAACTTTCTGAAGCCGAAATGGAATTTATTATTGCCGCGACAGATCGTAATATCATGATGGTGGAAGGCCAGGCAAAAGAATGCCAGGAGGAAGATTTAGTGATAGCAATTGAAGTTGCTCACAATGCAATAAAACTCCAGGTAAAAGCCCAACAGGATCTTAGAGAAAAAGCAGGCATAACAGGTAAGCGTGAGTATACCAAACCTTATCGCAATGAAGAATTAAATCAAAAGATAATAGCCTTTGCAAAAGACAAAGTGATTGCGCTAGCATCAAAAGCTACAGTAAAAAATGAAAGACAGGATGCCTTTGATAATCTGAAAAAAGAAATCGAAGAATTTTTGGGGGATGATTTGCCCGATGAAGATAAGGGCTTAATAAAATTCTACTTTGGTGAACTCCAATACAATGAAGTTCGGGATGTAATTTTAAATAGTCATAAACGCCTTGACGGAAGAGGGCTCGAGGATATAAGGCCTCTTACGATGGAAGTGGATTATCTTCCTTCACCTCATGGTTCTGCGTTATTTACCAGGGGTGAAACCCAATCCTTAACTACTGTTACTCTTGGTACACCGTTGGACGAATTGCTTGTAGAAAGTGCAGCGAGCAGCGACTATTCTAAATTTATTTTGCATTATAATTTTCCACCTTTCTCAACAGGTGAAGTAAAAATGATGCGGGGTGTTGGCCGCAGGGAAGTAGGACATGGAAACCTTGCAATGCGCTCCCTGAAGCAAATCCTTCCGGGTGGTGAATATCCTTACACAGTAAGGGTTGTAAGTGATATTCTTGAAAGTAATGGTTCATCCTCTATGGCTACGGTTTGTGCCGCTTCACTAGCCCTTATGGATGCCGGTGTTCCATTTAAAAAACATGTAAGTGGCGTAGCAATGGGATTAATTTCAAAAGAAGGAAAATTTGCTGTGCTCACGGATATATTAGGTGATGAAGATCATTTGGGCGATATGGATTTTAAAGTAACAGGCACAAAAGAAGGCATTTGCGGGGTGCAAATGGATATAAAGGTTGACGGCCTAAGTATGGATATTATGCGGCAGGCGCTCGACCAGGCTAAAAGAGGCAGGTTATTTATCCTTGATGCCATGTATAAGTGTCTCCCTGAACATAGAAGCGACGTGAAGCCTCATGCACCAAGAATGGAAAAACTAATAATTGATTCAGAATTTATAGGCGCAGTTATTGGACCCGGGGGTAAAATCATCCAGGAGATTCAGAAAACAACAGGTGCAACTATTAATATTACTGAAGTAGGTAAAACGGGTGAGGTAAGTATTTTTTCTGCTAATAAAGAAAGCCTTGACCAGGCCGTTGCGTGGGTAAAAAGTATCGTTTCGGTGCCGGAAGTGGGAGACGTTTATGAAGGCACAGTAAAGGGAATTAAAGAGTTTGGAGCATTTGTTGAATTCCTTCCCGGCAAACAGGGGTTACTTCATATTTCTGAAATTATGTGGAAGCGTCTTGAAAGCATGGATGGTGTTTTAAATGAAGGAGACAAAGTGAAAGTAAAATTAGTAGGAGTTGATCCTAAATCAGGTAAATTTAAATTGAGCCGTAAAGCTTTAATACCTAAGCCGCAAAACAACCCATCGCCGCAACAAGGTTCCGGGAATAATTAAAAAGGAATAAAGTCTTATTACCAAAGCTTGTAGAATTCTGCAGGCTTTTTTTATGAAAAGTTTTATAAAAGTAGAAATCAATTTATATTCAGTTGAAGAAGCAGAAATTTTGCTTGCAGAATTGTCCGCAACTGATTTTTATGCCTTTGAACAAAATGAAAGTGCATTAACCGCTTATGTGGACCAGGAAAATTTTGTTGAGGAAGAATTTAAAACTTTTTTACGGCCAAATACAACCTATAAATATTCGCTAATTGAAGATAAAAACTGGAACCAGCAATGGGAAAGTGAATTGCAGCCGGTAACCATAAATAAATTTGTTGGAATCAGGGCTTCGTTTCACAAACCTTTAAAAAATGTGGAACATGAAATTGTAATAACGCCCAAAATGAGTTTTGGCACCGGCCACCATGCTTCTACTTTTTTGATGATTCGGCTGATGGAACAAATTAATTTCAAAAATAAATCAGTAATTGATTTTGGGACAGGTACAGGCATACTTGCAATACTGGCTGAAAGGTTAGGAGCTGCCTCCGTTTTTGCAATAGATAACGACGATTGGAGCATCAATAATGCTTTGGAAAATGTTCAGGCAAATTGCTGCAAATATATCCAGGTCAAGAAAGAAGATAATATTAAAAGCCATTCAAGCGTTAATATTATAGTATCGAACATAAATCGTGATATACTGATGGCAAATGCAAAGGATTTTTCAATGCATTTACAGCTTGGTTCAGCACTGATAATAAGTGGATTTTTAGTGGAGGATGAAGAAGAAATCAGCAGCGTTTTTGTTAAAAATAATTTTCAGAAAAAAAAGAGGGAACGGGAGGATGAGTGGTTGGGCCTTGTTTTCATAAAGAGCTGATTTTCTTGGTGAAAATTATAATTTTCGGCGATAATTTAAATACTATATTTGTAAGCTTTACGCCTTTGAATAAATTATGAAAGAACTTCTATTAATCATAACAGCGTATCTTATCGGTTCAATACCAACCGCACTCATAATCAGTAAATCTGTCTTTGATATTGATATCCGTGAATATGGAAGCGGTAACATGGGAGCAACTAATACATTCAGAGTGTTAGGCCCCAAATATGGCTCAATAGTTATGATTGGTGATATGCTAAAGGGCATTTTTGCTGTTGCGTTGTACAATCTTTTACCTTATTATCTTACTAATGAACTTGACAGGACAAATCTGATGATTGGTCTGGGTATGGCTGCAGTTGCGGGACATATATACCCGATATGGGCTCAGTTCAGGGGCGGTAAGGGCGTTGCTACACTATTTGGAATGCTCCTGGCTATTCAACCAATAGTAGCGGTTAGTTGCGTTGGTGTTTTTTTATTGGTTTTATTTTTAACAAGATATGTTTCGCTTAGTTCTATTCTCGCCGGCGTTGCATTGCCCATATGTGTATTGTGGATTTATAATGAAAAAGAAGTTTTCTACAGAGTATTCGCTGTTGCAGTGGCAGCGCTGATTGTGTTAACTCATCAAAAAAATATAAGCCGGCTTATTAAAGGAAATGAAAGCCGTGTTCCCATCTTAAAATACCGCGATCGCAAAAAACTGCGCAAAAAAGAATTGTAAATTTTTCATGTCTCTTTAACTATTTTGCAAAATTTTTGATACAACTTTAGTTAGTGTGCAGGAGTCTAACATTTAAAGTTGGTACATCAATTGTTTACATTAATAAAAATTTATCATGAAAAAAATATTTTTCCTTTTTGTTATTTCTTCAATTTTTATAGCTGCCTGTACAACCAATGCTATTACAGGGCGTAACCAGTTATCGCTGGTTTCTGAAGCATCTCTTCAGCAGGAAGCAGTTTCCCAATACAAAACGTTTCTTTCTGAAAATAAAGTAGTAAGCAGCAATGTAAGTAAAGATGCCGAAATGGTTAAGCGGGTAGGAACCCGTATTGCAGCAGCTATTACAAAATTTTATGCATCAAAGGGCGCATCGGATGAACTTGCAGGTTATAATTGGGAATTTAACCTGATTGATAATAAGGAAGTTAATGCATGGTGCATGCCCGGAGGAAAAGTTGTAGTTTATACCGGTTTGTTGCCTGTGGCACAAAATGAGGCAGCACTGGCTATTGTAATGGGGCATGAAATTACCCATGCTGTTGCACATCATGGCCAGGAAAGAATGAGCCAGGCGCTACTTGCTCAAGGTATTGGACTTACGGGTGACATATTTACATCTGGCAATAGTAATGCAAATAATATTTTTAAAAGTATTTATGCTCCAGGTGCTCAAATAGGTGTTTTACTGCCAAATTCAAGAAACCAGGAATATGAGGCAGATCATTACGGACTTATTTTCGCAGCCATGGCAGGATATAATCCGAGAGAGGCAATTCCCTTCTGGACAAGAATGGCCAGTTTAAATTCGGGGGCAAAGAATCCTGAAATATTAAGTGACCATCCCCTTGATTCAAAGAGAATTGATAAATTAAAAACTTATATGAATGAAGCCTTGAAATATTATAAGCCGGTTAATTCCAAATAATTCTCATTAGTTATCGAATTTAAGGCCCCTGTCTTTGACGGACAGGGTTTTTAATTGGCTATACGCATTATTTTATGTAATTTTGCACCTGTCTTTTCTGCACCCCGATTTAATTCAATTTTCCAACCCTAATTATAAGCGGTGCAGTGTTTTGAGGACATATTTTTTAATCTTAAATTTTGATTCGCTTATGTCTCAAACATTGTTTGAAAAATTACAATTGGAGGATGAAAAAAATCTGTTAATTCAAGGCCTTCCTTCCACCATTGAAAAACAGTTTTCTAAGCTTTCATTCTCAAAAAACGTCACTCCACTTTTAAAAACCCGAAAGATTGATTTTGCCCTTGTTTTTGCTTTAAACTTAAAGCAATTGAACAAAATCCTTTCAGAGGTATGCCCCGCCTTGCATCCCGAGGGTAAATTGTGGATTGCCTATCCTAAGGCAACATCAAAAATTACGAGTGATTTAAACCGCGATTGTTCATGGACTTGCCTGGTTGAGCAAGGTTATGAAACAAGTGAAATTGTACCGCTGGACTATGTTTGGAGTGCACAGTTATTTGTCAGGAGTGAAGTTTGTGATTATTTAACTCCGTCTGCAAATATTCAGAAATACAAAAGCACTTCAAAAAGGAAACTGGCAGAAGCAGAAAGTTATTAAATTATGCTATTTTAAATAAGGATGGTTACTTTTTAATCATCCTTATTTATTTTAAGATGACAGCGCCCAATTCATTAGTTATTCTGGTCTCTAAATCTTTCAGTCGTACATGAGTTTGAATTAATAAAATTTGTCTTTCAGGTGAATTGGTTTCTTCAAGCTCTTTCTGATTTAATCCAATAAGTTTTTTTATTTTTTTTAATTCCAGGTAATTTAAGGTTGAACTGATGTCTTGCTTGTAATTATCTTCTCTCGAAGGCACTGGTATTTCATAATTTTTCTGCCAGCCAGGGCTTATTTCATAAGGGAATTCAATAATTGAAACAACCATCCGGCTCATTTCAAGATCTTCACTATATAAAAAATTTTTTGTTGTAGGTTCAAGTTTTTCCTCGTACCATATCCTGTAGGTATTAATAATTTTCATAAGTGCGTGGCTGGTTATTAATTCATCGTCAATGCACTCATACAAAAGATAATCTGCCACAGTCTTATCTGGCTCCCATTCTTTGAGCCCAAATTCTATAAGACATCTTACCAGGCCCCGTTCATTTAATTCATCCCTGTTGAGTAATTCAAGCGCATCTGCGTCTTCCGGGAATTCATTTATTTCAGTGCTACGTTCCTGGAAAATTTTTTCACTGGAAGCAAAACGTTTTTCATCTTTCGCAAATTTTTCTCTAATGTATTTATTTACCAAAGTATGCAAACCGGATTCATCAATCTTTAGCAGCTCCGAAGTTTTATGAATGTAATCCTGTTGTTTTGTAAAGTCCTCTGCCTTATTAATTTTGGAAATCGTTTCTGCAATTTGGTTTACCGCATGTGAGCGTTTATTGGTATCATCGCCTGCATCCTGCAGAAAGTATTCAAGTTGAAAAAGTATGAAATCTTTTTTGTTATTTTTTATT
>JBBSPK010000023.1:0-26283 GCA_038258875.1 Chitinophagales bacterium | reverse complement strand
CATTGTTTCAGGAGACATCTTGCGTGGCCTTTCAGAAAGCCATTGATTAATTTTGCCCCAAAAGCAAATCTACGACATCCTAAAAGCTATAGTGTAATAGATGAATTTACTTCAGGAGGCTTCAGAGAAACTATAGATGATGCCACGGTAACTGACGCAAAAGCCGTAACCAAAGTCTTGTTTTGCAGCGGTAAAATTTATTTTGATCTCCTGGAAAAAAAGGAAGGCGATAAACGAGAAGATGTCGCCATTGTGAGACTGGAGCAATTGTATCCTTTGCCCGTAAAACAACTTGAAAACCTGTATAAAAAATATAGCAAGGCGATATGGTACTGGGTACAGGAAGAGCCTCTAAACATGGGAGCTGCCTCATTTTTGCGGATGAATCTTACTACTATAAATTATGGCGTAATAAGCAGGCCACCCAGCGCTGCTACAGCCACAGGCTTTGCAAAAGTTCATGCAAAGGAACAAGCTGAAATCATTGACACTGCCTTTTCTTTGTAATTTTCTGCAAAAAAAAACCGGCGCATTATTTAATACGCCGGCCTGAAAATGAAAATGCGATGTTTTACGACCAGGTAATTTATCGCACTATATTAAATTTCTTATTTAATTCAACATCGGGATTATTGCTGTGTATTAGATATTCACCACTTGCTAATCCTTTCAAATTAACCTGGAAAGTATTATTGCCATTGAGTAGGTTAAGATCAATTTTTCTTACAACTTTACCAACAGCATCCATTACCATCAATTGCGTTTTTACTGATTTATCGGAGCTTATTACAACTTTTAATAAATCACGTGCAGGTACCGGATATATTACGATATTAAACTTTTTGCGATCACAATTTGATTTGAAAATACTTGTATAGATGAAATGTCCGTCGAGATCAACCTGCTTAATTCTATAAAAAGCGGTCCCGGAAAAAACATCTGTTTGTTGATAGGTGTGTGCTGTAGATGTTGTTCCTGACGCTTTAATTTTTGCAATTTTTGTCCAATCATTTCCATTTACAGAGCGTTCTACTTCAAAATAATCTGAATTGTATTCTGACGATGTTGACCAGCTAACGAGCGCACCATTATTGGTACAACTTGCATCAAATTTCGTGAAGAGAACGGGAAGTACAGCTGAACCTACCGGCAAGGGCGTAGAATAGGTGAGAGAATTTGCAACATATTCATTAGCCAGCGCATCAGAAACTGCATATGTTGTAAATTCTCCCGGACTGCCGCCTGCACCTGAATTGATCACAACATAACCACCCTCCGGATAAGTTGCACCAAGCGTCCATAGGGTAACAGAATATACGTCAATCCAAAGGGTAGAAATATCAATAGAAGTGCCGTCTAAAGTTCCGACAGCCCTCATATCAAAAGTTTGTCCGCCAGTTGTCTGGTTAAAGAGGCCACATTGATTCACCGTGGTATATGCAAAACCGCCTGTAACAAAGTCCGGTGACATAGTTACATTTGCCGGATTACTAACGACTGCACATCCGGGAGTGGTTGGAATCATAGCGGATGCCGACTGGTAACTCCACCCGGTAGAAATTGCATTCACATTCGTGATGGTTCCCGAGGTAGTATGTATTTGCATGGTGAAAGTGACCGAGCCTGATGCCGGTCCTGCACCATCCGGATCTACGCCGCTGTAAACAGGATTCACAAGACGCCATTCAGATGTTTGAGCCTTAAGATTAAATGAAATTGCAGATAAAATTATGCAGCTGAGAATTTGAACTTTGTGTAAATAATATTTCATAAAATCATTTTTTAATAGTCTGATAAATAGTTTTACTGTTTATTTGCGATCAATTACCCGGTTCTCCGGGAATATTTGTTTTTACCTCTCCTTTTAAATCCATATTGCCATTTGCAATCGTTGGAGCACTTCCCGTACCCGAAGAAGAAATAGTATTTTTAGCCAGGCTCACATCGGTAGAATTAATGCTGTTACTTAGATTCAAATCAGTAAGCAAATAACCCGAGGAAGAAGATGCGATGGCTAATTTAATTGCACTTACATCCGTTGCGTTTACAGCTCCATTTTTATTTGCATCGCCCGCCCAAAGACCGTATTTAGTTCCACCCGAAAGAAGTACAACGGGATCGGACGCAGCGCCAGTTGCTTTATAACTATTTGCCAGCAACGAAAAATTATTTGCGAAAGTCCCGGTTGCATTTGACGGAACTGCATTACTCAATACGCCAAGGTGATTACGATGCCTGATTACCATAAATGAAGAGCCTTGTTTTGTAATATCAAAAGATATTGGAGTTACTCCATCTAAATCAACTACAGTTCCATTACTTAAAAGAAATCCCGCTTTGCGCCCCGTAATTGTTGCTGATGAAGCATCTGCAGGCAAGCCGGTTGCCGGTTTACGATGTTCCACAAGCACCCAATCAACAATATTTGCATTAGGAATACTTCCAACAGATTCTGTGCCAGTATAATTAAATGGGGTAGTGTTATAAGGTTGTGATAGTGGAATCATGCCAGCGGAATTAAGGCTGGTGTTCATTGTTGTTCCGTTCCATGGACCCCGTAAAAATGCAGTTACGTTAAAGGTATATTTTGGATCCGCCAGTTTCCATTCCATTGCGAGATCAGTTGCGGGAACTCCGGTTGTCATTACATAATGATTTACCACATCGCGGCTTATAGCTGTTAGCCGTGCATTCCATTCAGATGAGACCAATTCCCATGGTACTACGTTGGCTTCAACATTTGTATTTAACTCACCAGTGATATATGGAAATCGTATATCAGCAGTAAAACCGGCGCCTCCCGACTGTGCAAATAAAAATTTTCTTTTTACTTCCCGTTCATTTTGCGATGGATCTCCGCCTTCACTTTGTGGAATCATAATAACAGTAAAAGTTGCAGGTGCAGTGCCGCCATTAGTCGTAACCTGCATATTTGCCTGGTTAAATACCCGGGCTGTACCATTTGTCCATCCTGTTCTTTTTACGCTGCCAATAATTTCGTTACCGGCAGAAAAATTATATACAGTTGCGGCCGGAGAAGTTAAAGTAAATGAAGGATTTAAAACAGGATCGGTGGTTAATACTCCTGACAGATAATCCAGTTTTTTGTTTACAATAATTGTTTCTCCCAATCTTACTATGTCTGTATTGGCTGTTTTATTGATGGTTAAGTAATTAAGAACCGAACTTCCTGCGGCAAGTGTATCGGGCCCGGCACCCGTCATAATCAAAGAGTCTTCATTTGCTGCGGAATTATAAGTAGCTGAATTTATAAAATTTCCCTGTACTTCGATTTTACCGTTATTGGTAATTGTGCCGCTTACATTTTTGATATCCCCCATCGCAAGCATATATCCGCCATTTTCAATAGTTATGGTTGCACCATTATTATAAAGTTGCGACTTAGCTATGCCTGAAAACAAAATGAGTATAGTAACGATTTGCAATTTTCTTTTCATAAATGTGGTTTGGTATGAATTAAATTTATCTAATTGAGCTGACTGTAAAAATAATACGAATTAATAAAGATTAATAATTCAAGTTATCAACCTGTCCTTTTCAATGAGTAAGTGGTACATTACTGAATCAGAAAATAATTTTTACTCCTTTTGTGTATTAGACAACTATGGGATACCAAACAGAACCTTTGTGCATTTCTCATTTTACCTTAGGTTTGTACTTCCTAAAAATATTACATGTCTATAGAAATAAAAGTGCCTTCTGTAGGTGAAAGCATCAATGAAGTAACACTTACCAAATGGATAAAAAACGACGGGGATTGGGTTGACCGGGATGAGGTGATTGCTGAACTTGAAAGTGAAAAGGCTACTTTCGAAATCAGTGCAGAAAAAGCCGGTATTTTGCATACAGTTGCTAAGGAAAATGATACATTGAAAATTGGTGACGTAACCTGTACTATTGATGACGCTGCCGAAAAGCCTGCTGGCAAGGCTGCTGGCAAGGCTGTTGCAACTGAAAAAAAGGACCAAAAAGGCCAGGATTCAAAATCAAAAGAGCCAGCCGTCAAAAAAGAAACAAAATCAGAAGAAAAAAAGGAGGAAAATAATAAATCTGTAACCAATAAGGACCTAAGGGCGACTCCCGTTGCTGCCGCTATGTTAGCTGATAAAAAAGTGGATCTAAAAAAAGTTACCGCTACAGGTTCTAACGGTAAAATATTGAAACATGATGTTCTTGATGCCCTCACAAACCCCGGACGGCCTATTGGTAAAGAACTTTTCACACGTGAAGAGCGCATCGAAAAAATGAGCAATCTCCGCAGGACAATCAGCAGGAGGCTGGTAGAAGCAAAAAACACTACAGCGATGCTTACTACCTTCAATGAGGTGGATATGAGTGCCATTATGGACTTGAGAACCAAATACAAAGAGGTTTTTAAAAAGCATCATGAAGTAAACCTTGGTTTTATGAGTTTTTTCACCAAGGCCTGTTGTTTTGCTTTGCAGGAATGGCCGTCTGTTAATGCAGGAATTGAAGGCGATAATATTATTTACCATGATTTTTGTGATATATCTATTGCCGTTTCCTCGCCCAAGGGTCTGGTGGTTCCGGTTATAAGAAATGCCGAAAGCCTTAGTATGGCTGAAATTGAAAGGGAAGTTGTTCAGCTCGCCACCAAGGCAAAAGATAGCAAACTAACTATAGAAGAGATGACCGGCGGAACATTTACTATAACCAATGGTGGTATTTTCGGTTCCCTTATGAGCACCCCTATTATAAATATTCCCCAAAGTGCCATATTAGGAATGCATAATATTGTTGAGCGTCCTGTTGCCGTAAAGGGGCAGGTAGTTATAAGGCCAATGATGTACGTGGCTGTAAGTTATGATCATCGTATCATTGACGGCCGTGAGTCTGTAAGTTTTCTTGTTCGGTTAAAAGAAATGCTTGAAAACCCCGCCCAGCTTTTATTTGGTAAAGACCCGATAAAGGCGCTGCTTGAACTCTAATTGTGTGAATCAAAACAATTGATGCAAGAAAATGAACCACAATCCCGTTTGGTAATTAATGGCAATCGCTTTAACCGATATTTTCAATATGCCGGGTTTATAATCTCTGCATATAAAGGCAATGAACCCTTCCACCAGTTTTTGAAGAGATATTTTTCAGAAAACAAAAAGCACGGATCGAGAGATCGAAAAGTAATATCGTCATTATGCTATAATTATTTACGTTTAGGCAATGCCGTTAGTTTACAAACAGGTTTACAGGAAAAATTTATTTTATCAACTTTTTTATTCGAAACAAAAATTTCGTTATTACTTGAAGTTTTTAAATCGGAATGGAATGCATTAATCCAGCGATCACTATTCCAAAAGATAGAAGCTGTCAGCGGGGAATTTAATGTAAATAATATATTCCCCTTCAATGATGAATTGAGTAATGAAATTGATATACACAACTTCAATGCATCTTTCTTACTTCAGCCTAAATTATTTTTAAGAATACGACCCGGCTTTAAGGAAACCGTTTATAAGAAATTAAAAAATGCCAACTTCTTTTTTTTAGAATTGAGCGATCATTCCCTGGCTTTTTCGGATAACCAAAAAATAACTGATTTAATTATAAAAGACAAGGAAGCAGTTGTGCAGGATTATTCTTCGCAGCAAACATTAGATTTTTTAAAACCGCTTATCGGTGATTTTCATGATACGATTTCCGTTTGGGATTGTTGTGCAGGCAGCGGGGGAAAATCAATTCTTGCATTTGACACTTTAAAAAATATTAAGCTGACGGTTAGTGACAGCCGAAAAAAAATCCTGGAAAATTGCAAACTTCGTTTTAGCGCAGCAGGGATTAAGAACTATACGCTTGTTTTGGCTGATTTACAAAAACCTTTTCCGGCACATTCTATCACGCAAAATTATTTTGACATAATTATTGCGGATATACCATGCACCGGTTCAGGTACATGGTCAAGAACTCCCGAACAGCTTACTTTTACTGATAAAAAAGATATAGAAAAATATGCCGCCCTTCAGAAAAAAATTATTGAAAATGCAATTATTCATCTTACAGAAAACGGATATTTTTTATACATTACCTGTTCTGTTTTTAGAAAAGAAAATGAAGATAATGTTAAGTTCACTCAACAAAATTTTAATTTGAAATTATTAGGTTCAAAATATATTAAAGGCTATCAGGTTCAGGCAGATACTATGTTTGTGGCTCTGTATCAGCACAAAGGAACTAATAAGAAATAGGCAGCCTAAATTCAATAATTGAAGAAATTAAAAACATTAAATTATGACAAAGCGAATTTTTTTAACGCTAAGTATTTCGTTTCTATCAATCGTTTCATTTGGCCAAATCTATAATGAATTAATAAAAGTAGGGTTTTCGTTTTATCAATCGAAAGACTATAAGAAATCTTTAGACCTTTATAAGGAAGCCTTTAAATTAGATCCAAGCAATTATAGTGATTTATATAACGGAGCCTGTTCAGCTTCCTTATCAGGAGACATTAAAACTGCCTTTGATTTACTTAACCTGTCAATTGAAAAAGGCTGGATAAATATTACCCATCTCGAAGAAGATTCAGATTTAAGTGCATTGCACAGTGATAAAGAATGGAAGAAAACCTTAAAAGTTTTGCAGGACAAAGTAAATAAAATAGAAGCGAACTATGATAACCCGTTACAAAAGGAATTACTTCAAATTTTTAACGATGACCAGGATATTCGCAGAAAATATATTGACTCTTCTAAAAAATATGGTTATAAAAATCCCATGGTGGATAGCCTCTCGGGTGTGATGATGTTTGCAGACAGTATCGATTTAAAAAAGATAATTGACATTTTAGATACAAAGGGTTGGGTAGGCGCGGACAAAGTGGGAGCACAGGCTAATCAAACATTATTTCTTGTTATTCAACATGCGGATATAAAAACACAAGAAAAATATTTGCCCATGATGCGGGAAGCAGTAAAAAATGGAAATGCTTCGAGTAGCTCATTGGCTCTATTAGAAGATAGAGTTGCATTGGGTGAAGGAAAGAAACAGATGTATGGTAGTCAAATAGGCAGAAATACAAAAACGAATGAGTATTATGTCTTACCACTTGAAGACCCGGACGATGTTGATAAAAGACGTAGTGAGGTTGGGTTAGGTTTGCTTGCTGAGTACGTTAAGCATTGGGACATTAATTGGAATATAGAGGAATATAAAAAGAATCTTCCTGAAATTGAAAAGTGGAGTAAAGAGCAGTGATGACCAAACTTCTCAACAAGTATATCCAATAATTGGTAGGAAGTATATTTAATTGCCTTTGGTTCATCTTGTTTTCTGGCCAAGGGAATTCTTAACAACTTTTGCCATTAAGGTATAATACTGAAAAATGGTTGGTAAAATCTTCTGTAATCATTTCTGGATATAGGTTTTAAGGAAGTTTAGTGAAACCGGTTTCAGTAAACTTTTATTCGTTTTAAAAAAATCCAAAATTTGAGTTTTTTTAGCTATTAGGCAATACAATAATCAGTTTCCATACAATTTTTTTTTGCAAAAATCACCAACCATTTTTCAGTACATTACCGCCATTAACTTCATTTATAAAAATGAATAATCTCCATCGGCAATCCCTTCATTATCGAACCACCAGCTGAAAGCTTTGCTTATTTTTACCGTCAGTAAATTTAAGCGTATAGGTCCCTTTTTGAAGTGGCTGTAACTGATCAAATTTTATCTGTTGAATTTGGCCCTCCTGCAGCGATACCTGTTTTGTAAAATATAATCTTCCAAAAGCATCGTACAATTGAAATGCGGCAAATGCCGTGCGTTGCGGTTTAATAACCACACTGAAGTTATCCTTAAAGGGATTAGGGAAAATTTTAATCTCTTCATTTCCCAAAATAACATTTATGTTACGCGAAATTTGCTGCTGTGTTAAATCATCAAATGCGATATGAAAATTTGGAATTCCATAGCCTATCCTGTCATCGGGTGCACCGTATGAACTGCTGCTTTTGATAACAGCCCGTATAATATCCATGTTTGTAAATTCAGGGAAAGCCTGCCATAGGCAAGTGACCAGCCCGGCCAAATTTGGCGTGGCAAATGAAGTTCCGTTTCCCGCACTAATGACGCCCGATGCCCCGGATAATGCGGTTAAGACTCCAAGCGAAGCAACAGATGGTTTAACTTGTCCGTCAGCAGACGGACCGTAGCTGCTAAAAGTTCCTACACTGCCTGATGAATTAACAGCGCCAACCGTAAGGACACTATCTGCGTCTGCGGGAGTAGTTATATAATGCCATGAACTGTTACCTTCATTTCCTGCAGCAACCATCACAATCATTCCTTTTTTTGCAGCGAAATCGGCAGCTCTTGCAATTATTGTAGTGTTGCCATCCAAATCACTATAGGTATGATTAAATACAGGATTATTAAATTGATTATATCCAAGGGAAGTTGAAATAACATCAATCCCAATACTATCAGCTCTTTCAGCGGCGGCTGCCCAATATTGTTCTTCTACAGGTGATTCACTCGATACGTCTTCGGTGCGGTATAAATAAAAATTTGCCTTAGGGCTGCTACCAACAAGCTGTCCCGGAATATTGCCTGCCATTATCGAAAAACATTGCATGCCATGTGTATGATCTTCATTAACGCTTGTTTCATTGGCAACGTAGTCATATGTCTCTATCACCTGGTTGTTATTCCGTATACTATCAAATGCAGGCAAGGTGAGGTAATGATAAAAACCTGCATCGAGGATTGCCACCGACATACCCTCACCACGAAATCCCAAATCGTGGAGATATTCCCCTTCATGAATATGAATTTGATCGTACGAATTCCCATAGTTATAAAAGTCTGTAACGTTATTTACAGACTGAGGCGCGGTAATTGAATTTATTTGCTCGTTGAATTTATTATTATGTACTTCCTGCAATATTACCGGTTGCATGAGGGGTGCTGTATTGATAACAAAGGGCAACCCATTTATTTTTTCCATGGCAGCTGCGTCTGTTGTTTGAATACAAACCTGGTTGAGCCATTTTGATTTGTCTAATATAATAACGTTACCGGCTAAGCGCACGCTATCAATATAACGCGGGGTGATTGGCAGATCCGTTTCGTCAATTGCTATTTTTTGTCTTGCCCGTCTTTCAATTGCTTTTGGAGATAAAAACTGGGACGGGTTATTGATGCTAAACGGAGTACCCGCTTTATCTTTAAACCGAACTATATATTTGGTAAACTGGGCGGAAGTACTTAAGGTTACTAAAACAAAAAAGAAGAATAATCGGCAAAACCTTTTCATAGAAAAAATTGATACGGGATGATTAACATATTAATTTAATTATGATCAATAATACTAAGCTTTACGCCATAACCGGTATAACCATGGGTTGGACTCTGTTCACCCTGGTACTCCCAATGTAAAAATTCACGGTAAATTAAGCCTACTCCTTTTGCATATTTTTCCACAGAATAGGTTTTGTCAGCATACTGAGTGGTCGGAAGGGAGGGATCGTCACCTTCAAACTCATCTCTTTCGAAAACCTTTAGCGTGCTGTCAAAAGTAAGAGAATTAATGGTGAGCGGAACATTAATACTATCATAAATATAATCCCAGTCATCAAGATATATGAGGTCAGAGTTGAGTGTGTACGTATCAATGTATGAATTGCCTTTCCAGGAATAGTCCTGTTTTACAGGCATCTTTAATTTCAAGAACCGCAGGTTATTTTCAATATATTCAATGGAATTATCTGTGGGCACCACCATAAATGTATTATTTGGCTCCCAGGCTTCGGTAGCATCTTTACGTATATAACGAATGATTCTATACCCATCCCTTCCAAGGTTATCGGTCACCTGGGCATCTACCCTATCCTGAACCTGGTAACTAACGGTAGTATCTTTTAGTCCAAAATTGATGTATAAAGAGGAATCCAGGTTGTAGGTTATATACTTCCCAACCTGCAAAGAATAATAGTCAGTAACGGAATCCGAAGTAAAATTGTCGTTTTCTTTTTTGCACGAAATAAAAAAAACCAATATAAAGAATAGCCCGAAAAAATATTTAGTCATACCAAATCATTAAAATTTTTGCTGTTGCAATTACTGAAAAGAGGATGAAATATTATGAAATGCTGCCTCCGCAATTTTTTTTAATTATTTCTTTGAATAATTCCACCTCCAATTACATCATCACCTTCATAAAATACAGCGCTCTGTCCCGGCGCTATGCCTTTTACGTCCTCATAGAAACGGACATCTACCCCATTTTCGTATAAAAAAAGATTAGATAGCGCACCTTTATCTTTATACCTTATTTTGGTGAGAGCTTCCATCCCGTCCGTAATACCATCATATTTTATCCAGTTAACACCTGCAACTCTCATTTCATTTTGATTCAAATCGTCTTCGTCTCCTAATACAATAGTATTTGTTTCGGGAATAATCTTAGTCACAAAAGCGGGTTTACCAAGGGCTATGTCAAGACCTTTCCGCTGGCCCACTGTATAAAATGGATAACCCTTGTGAGGCCCCAAAATTTTTCCGGTATTGTCAACGAAAAATCCGCCGGAAACTCTTTCTTCAAGCCCATCGACTTTTCTTTTCAAAAACCCGCGATAATCATTATCGGGCACAAAACAAATTTCATAGCTTTCATTCTTTTTTGCCAACTCTGGATAGCCAAAATCATGCGCCATTTGTCTTATTTCTGTTTTACGATACGTTCCCAATGGCAAAATTGTACGGCTTAGCAAATCCTGTTGCAGGCCCCAAAGCACATAGCTCTGGTCTTTGGTTTCGTCAATTCCTTTCCTTATAAAATAGCGTCCATTATCATGGTGGTGTATTTGCGCATAATGACCGGTGGCGATATAATCGCATCCTAATGCATTGGCTCTTTTTAATAATGCCCGCCATTTAATATGTGTGTTACACATAACGCAGGGATTAGGAGTACGGCCTGCTATATATTCATCGACAAAATTATCAATAACAAAATCGCCAAATTCTTCACGGATATCTAAAATGAAATGCGGAAATCCATGATGAACAGCTGCTGCACGGGCATCATTAAAACTATCAATATTGCAGCAACCGGTTTCTTTACTATTGTTACCATTACTGGTTGCATAGTCCCACGTTTTCATAGTGATCCCCACAACATCATATCCTTCATGATGAAGCATAAGAGCGGCCACAGTACTATCAATACCGCCGCTCATCGCCATCAAAACCTTTCCATTTTTACTCATGTTTCAAAAATGACCTGCAAAGATAAGGTAGTTTGAGGGTTTGGCTAATTGCTGGTTGCAGTGGCGCTGAATTTTATAGTCAAATAATAATTAGTCTGGGGCTGTCAACTTTCATTCATTGGTCATCCTTTTACCGGGCTGTTCGCTTCAAGTCCGGCACAAAATCCACGCACCACCTTCACCGTGCTTTCCGCTGCCATCCCGCAGCCTTTCAGCTATAAGTTAATGGCCAATCAAACCTATAAGGTTTTAAAAACCTTATAGGATTAAATCCCATAAATTATGTTTCAGACAACTTTATTTAACTTGCGTCCATGGAGCAGTATCTTCAACTTTTACAAAAAATAATTACAGAAGGAGCTGATAAAAGTGATCGTACAGGGACGGGTACACGAAGTTTATTTGGTTACCAGATGCGTTTTAATCTCCAGGATGGCTTCCCGCTTGTAACTACAAAAAAGTTGCATTTAAAAAGCATTATTTACGAATTACTTTGGTTCTTAAAAGGCGATACAAATATTAAATATTTGAACGAAAATGGTGTAAGAATATGGGATGAATGGGCTGATGAAAATGGAGATTTAGGACCAGTGTATGGCAAGCAATGGCGCAGCTGGGAAGGCGCGGAAGGGAAAGTAATTGACCAGGTATCTCAACTTATTCATCAACTTAAAACAAATCCTGACAGCAGGAGAATGATTATCAGTGCATGGAATGTTGCTGATTTACCTGAAATGAAGTTAATGCCCTGTCATTGTATGTTTCAATTCTACACGGCCTCCTCCAAAGGAGGAGAGAAAAGAAAACTCTCCTGTCAACTTTATCAACGAAGTGCGGATGTTTTTCTTGGAGTTCCTTTCAACATTGCATCTTACGCATTACTTACTATGATGATTTCCCAGGTATGTGATATGGAACCGGGAGAATTTATTCATTCATTTGGAGATGCTCATTTGTACAAAAATCATTTTGAGCAAACAGAATTACAATTGACGAGAAAACCGTTTTTACTTCCCCGGATAAAAATAAATGTAGATGTAAAAGATATTTTCAATTTTCGTTTCGAAGATTTTGAACTGGTAAATTACCAAAGTCACCCGGGAATAAAGGCACCGGTGGCAGTATAGTTAATTGGTTAATTAGTTTATTGGTACCGGTTGAGGAGTTCGCATACTTATGCCTAAATTTTAACAAAATGGAATATACTTTAGATAAATTAGAAGTTTATGATATTGCTGAAAAATTTTCAAATGCTATTTGGGACATAGTTATTCATTGGGATTATTTTGAAAAAGATACAATCGGAAAACAATTAGTAAGAGCGGCTGACTCAATTTCAGCAAATATCGCTGAAGGTTATGGGCGTTATTTTTATAAAGAGAGTAAGCAATTTTATTTTTATTCACGTGGTTCTATCCTCGAAGCAAAATCGTGGTTATCAAAATGCTTAAGAAGAAAACTTATTGACCCTGAACAATGCAAATCCTTGATTGAAAAAAGTGAAAAAATTCTTATTATGCTAAATGCCTTTATAAAATTTGTTGCTAATTCACAGAAAAGAACTGGCAGTGGCAGCCAACAAATAACGTGACAATCCCAATTAACTATTTAACTAATTAACTACTTAACTATTAAGAATGCTCTCTCACATAGTGGCCGCCTCGGAAAATAATGTCATTGGTTCAGAAGGTGGTATGCCCTGGCACCTACCTAATGATTTCAATTACTTTAAGAATAAAACCTGGGGTATGCCGGTAATTATGGGAAGAAAAAGTTATGAGGCATTAAAAAAATCATTGCCCGGGCGTGTGAATATTGTGGTAACAAAGAAGACCGATTTTCGGGCTGCGGATGCAATTGTCGTTAATGGTATTAATGACGCTATTGCGAAAGCAAAAGAAAGCGATGTAAAGGAAATTTTTATTATTGGTGGCGGAGAAATTTTCAGGCAAACTATTGATATGGTTTCAAGAATATATTTCACCCGTGTACATGCTACGTTAGAAGGTGATACTTATTATCCTGAAATAAATAGCGATGAGTGGAAATTAGTAAGCCAGGAACCTCACACTGCAGATGAAAAAAATAATTATGATTATACTTTTGAGGTGTGGGAAAAATCCTAATTCCTAAATTCTAAATCCTAATTCCTAATTCCTAATTCCTAATTCCTCTAAAGAATGTATTCATCTTTTGAGCTCACAAAAAAATATTTACATTATTACATACATGCAAAAAACGGCAAAGGTCATGGTATTCATTCTCCTTTTGTTTTCGATTTTGTAATTCATGTGTTGAATGATAAAAAGAAATATGATTGCTACGATAAAATTGAAGCTTTACGCAAAGAACTTAACTATGATGATACCGTTATTGAGGTGGAAGATTTCGGCGCCGGATCAGCCGTAATTCCGTTTAAAAAAAGAAAAATTAGTGCCATTGCAAAATCTTCTTTGAAGAATAAGAAGTTCGGACAATTGCTTTTTAGAATTGCCCAGTATTACAAATCTAAAGTTATAATTGAACTCGGAACTTCACTTGGTATTACAACATCGTACCTCGCATCTGCAGGTAAAGAATCTACAGTTTACACATTTGAAGGTTCTGAAGCTATTGCAGGAATAGCTTTACAAAATTTTGCGAAAGCGGGATTACAAAATATCAATTTAATAAATGGAAATTTTGATAAAACATTCTTAGCTGCATTAAATAAATTACAAAACGTGGATCTGGCTTTTATTGATGGCAACCATCGAAAAAAACCAACGCTGGATTATTTTTTTGAGTTGCAAAAGAAGTCAACATCAGATTCAATATTTATTTTTGATGACATTCACTGGAGCGGGGAAATGGAGGATGCATGGAAGCAAATACAACAGGACGCTTCAATAACTTTGACCCTCGATCTTTTTTTTATTGGAATCGTTTTTTTCAATCCCGATTTTAAAGTAAAGCAACATTTTACAGTAAGGTTTTAAATATTCAATACCTTAGGAGCATATTTTGACACTATGACAATTGGCGTTTTAAAAGAACCCGTACCCGAAAACAGAGTCTCACTTTTACCGGAACATTTATCACTTTTACAAAAATGGAATGTAGCCGTTTCGGTGGAAACTGGTGCAGGTGAAAATGCATTTGCCACCAATCAAAAATATGAAGAGGCTGGCGGAAAGATTGTTTCCAGAAATGAAGTATTAAATAATTCAGACATCATTTTGTCGATAAATGATTTAACTACTTCTGAAATTGAATCAATTAAATCCAAAATCCTTCTCGGTAATTACCAGCCACTTTATAATAATACATTTATACAAAGTCTTACAAAAAAAAATGTCACTGTATTCAGCATTGATATGATACCACGCACTACACGTGCACAAAGCATGGATGTATTAAGCAGCCAGGCTAATATTGCAGGCTATAAAGCTGTACTACTTGCGGCTAATATGTTCCCCAAATATTTTCCCATGTTTATGACCGCGGCGGGAAGTATTACTCCAGCAAAAGTTTTAATACTTGGAGCAGGTGTTGCAGGACTGCAGGCTATTGCAACGGCCAGGAGAATGGGCGCCGTTGTTCAGGTTTTTGATACAAGGCCTGCTGTAAAAGAAGAAGTCATGAGCCTCGGAGCTAAATTTATTGAGGTAGAGGGTGCCGCCGATGCAAGCCTGGCCGGTGGTTATGCTGTTGAGCAATCTGAAGAATTTAGTCAAAAACAAAAAATGAAAATTGCAGAAAGTGTTGCTAAGTCTGATATAATAATTACAACCGCGCAAATACCAGGAAAGCCCGCACCTGTTTTAATTACAGGCGATATGTTGGATACAATGAAAGATGGTTCCATAATAATTGACCTCGCTGCGGCGACGGGAGGTAATACATCAGCAACAAAAAATGAGGAGACCATAAAATATAAAGGGGTGACTATTGTTGGAAATTCAAACTTGCCATCTACAATGCCTTCTGATGCAAGCAAACTATATGGAAAGAACATCCTCAACTTTTTACAACTGATAGTTGACAAAGAGGGGAACCTAAACTTAAATTTTGATGATGATTTGGTTAAGGGCACTTGTATTACTCACGATGGCAATATTGTGAATGAAAGAGTGAAAGAGGCATCATCCCAACCCTTCTCCGAAGGAGAAGGACGTGATTTATAAAACTTTTTTTTATGCAATCGATATTAAATTTTATTTCCGCAAACATTCAAATATTGTATGTGGTAATCCTAATGATTTTTTTGGGAATAGAAATTATCGGGCGGGTGCCCAGTGTTTTACATACGCCTTTAATGAGTGGTGCAAACGCAATTCATGGTGTAGTAATTATTGGGGCAATCATAGTGATGGGCAAAGCGTCTAGCGATAATTATACAGCGCTGATTTTGGGATTTCTTGCAGTAATATTAGGAACACTAAATGTTGTGGGAGGATTTGTAGTAACTGACAGGATGCTGGAAATGTTTAAAAAGAGGAAATGATAACACGAATTTTAATTCACGAATTACACGAATAAGAACTAACGGTTAACATCACAGGAAAAAAATAATTTCCTAAGATGTAACAAATGGCCAATAAACTTATTAACCAATTAACTAATTAACCACTTAACAATTAATGTCAGATATTTTATCAATTTGTTATCTCATTGCTTCCGTAACATTTATTCTTGGATTAAAAATGTTATCGAATCCTGCAACAGCGAGAAGGGGGAATTTAATTGCAGCGGGAGGAATGTCGGTAGCAATTATTGGAACCATATTTCTTTACGAAAATGACGGCGTAAAATTAGAAAATCATGCCTGGATTTTTGGCGGGCTGATTATTGGAAGCATTGTTGGGACACTCACGGCTAAGAACGTTAAAATGACCGCAATGCCTGAGTTGGTAAGCTTCTTCAATGGAATGGGTGGCGCCTGCGCAGCATTGATTTCAATTGTTGAATTTGATTATTTATTTCAGAAAACCAGGATGCTTGATTCTACCTGGTTTTCTGATGTTGTTTCAGCAGGTCATTATCTTGCAATTATTGCCGGTACAATTATAGGAAGTATTTCTTTTGCAGGCAGCATGATTGCATGGGGCAAACTCAACGGTAGCATTAAAGATTATTCGTTCAAGGGCCAACATATTTTTAATCTCCTCATATTCGCTTTGGTTTTAACAGCGGCAATTTTTACTTATAATACAAACGTACACGGGGCCAATATACCATTCTTCATCACGGTTGCTTTAGCGTTGCTCTATGGAGTATTTTTTGTGCTGCCAATTGGTGGAGCAGACATGCCGGTCGTTATTTCGTTATTAAATTCTTTTACAGGAGTTGCAGCCGCATGCGGAGGATTTTTATATGATAATAAAGCCATGCTTACGGGAGGAATTTTAGTAGGCGCTGCAGGAACGTTATTAACCATATTGATGTGCCGTGCTATGAACAGGAGTTTAAAAAATGTACTTATTGGCTCATTTGGTGGCAATGCAAAAAACGTTTCAGGGGCAGGCGGTGAACAGGGACATTACAAAGAGATTTCTATAAGCGATGCTGCCATGTTAATGTCATATTCTAAAAAAGTAATGATAGTTCCCGGGTATGGGCTGGCGGTTGCACAAGCGCAACATTCCTGCCATGAGCTCGAGAAAGTATTAAATGAAAAAGGAGTTGAAGTAAAATATGCGATTCATCCTGTTGCCGGCCGCATGCCCGGGCATATGAACGTATTGCTTGCAGAGGCCGATGTTAATTACGAGAAGCTTCTTGAAATGGATGAAGCAAATAGCGACTTTAAAACTACCGATGTGGTATTAATTTTAGGCGCGAATGACGTGGTAAATCCTGCTGCCAAAAATGATCCCTCTTCACCGATTTATGGCATGCCCGTGCTGGATGTAGAACTTGCCAAAACAGTCATCGTTAATAAAAGAAGTATGAAACCCGGTTATGCAGGTATTGAAAACGAATTATTCTTTCAGCCCAAAACTTCAATGTTATTTGGCGATGCAAAAAAAGTTTTACAGGATTTATTGATGGAAATAAAAAATGTTTAAGAGAATGTTTATTCTAATAAGCTAACTATTTTCGCGATTAATTCCCGATGCTTTTCAGTTTTTAACGAAGACACCTTTTTTCGGATAATTGATTTAGCAGTTGTAAATAGTTTGTTGCACCTTACCTCACTTCTCCCATTTAAAGTATGTGTTAAAAATTTATCATCTATATTATAAGAGAAAGCATCACCATGAAGATTCGAAGTTATCTGAGCAAGAATTATATCTTCGGTTTTGTTTACGATGGAATTAGAAATAACGATAGCGGGTCTGACTTTCGAATTAGTTAAATCAGAGAAAGGAAAAGGAACTAACACAATGTCCCCTTTTAAATAACTACTCATTTAATAATAATTTATCCCATCTAGCATCATCTTCATTTTCCCAATCTTTCGCTAAGGATTTTTCTGATAAAAGCATACACATATTTGTCAATGAATCTTCATTTAACTCGTTGGAATCAAATCTTAATTTTGAATAGCCTGAAATATTTATGTATAAAACCGAAATGCTGCTTTTTGTCATTGAAATAGACGTGTCGCTACAGATTATATGAGCAGGGCTAAAAAAACTCCAATATGAAAAAGTGGCATTATCTATAAAAGCTAAACTCATTTTAAATCATTTTTAAGTTGAATTTTTTCAAATTCGTGAATCTTATCTGTTAACAGCGTAATTAACGCTTTCGTTGTTGTAACGTCCAAGTATACTCCAAATTCAAATTCTCTCAAAATACCGGACTTGGATTCTGCACTATTTGATATTAATTCACCTAGTTGGTTGTCCTCTGTAATTTTAAAATCGGAAGCCTTGGGAATTGGAGTTCTTTCTCCATAAAAACTTATATTTATTAGACCCCTTGGCGTTATCCCTGCATAAGCTCCATCTGCATGAACTTGCTTATAATTGGTGGATATTTTATTATGAATAGTGATTTTCTTGGGAGGCATATTTGTAATTAATATGTATCTAAACGTAGAAACAATTTCATTATTTTAAATACTATTCATTAATTATTTAATTGCTATTCAATAGATTATAGGTGGGTAAGCCAGTCAAACTTAAAAAATACTTTATCTTTTGTGTAACAAATATAATAACTATTATTATAGTACAACATTGTTCAATAATTATTTATCACATTATTAAACAATATTTGAAGAGAAGTTTTTTATAAAACAATTAGTTTATCTATAAAATACACACATCTTTAACTTTACCACCCTCCACTCGCTCCGCCTCCACCACCGCTTCCACCACCGAAGCCACCAAATCCACCACCGCCTCCTCCCCCAAATCCGCCACCACCCCAGCTTCCACCACCACTGCCTCGTCCTAACATGTTCCCCAAGACAAACCATGGTAAGCCACCAAGACCGCGTGAGCCACGCCTGCTCATATATGAACCACCTCCGCCTCCACCTCTAAAAATTGAAAGAATGATAACAAAGAGTATTACCAAAACTATAATCGTCCCAAATTTATTACTCCCTTGTGCTGATTTGGGATCGGCTTTATACTCTCCTGCTGCAGCCTGTATAATCGCATCTACCGCATTATCAAAACCCCGGTAATAATCATGTTCTTTAAAATACGGGATCATCCTATTGTCGATAATTTCTTTTGCCGTAATATCCGGAAGCACCCCTTCCATTCCATATCCTGTTTCAATACGGGCTTTTTTCTCAGCCATCGAAACGAGAATCAATACGCCGTTATTTTTTCCTGCGGTTCCGATTCCCCATTCACGCAAATATTTTAAAGCAACTTCCGCGATATCGTACCCCTGCAAATCGGGAACAGTAATAATTACTATTGCCGACGAAGTGCTGTCATTATAGTTTCTAAGCTTTTGTTCTAACGCATCCTTTTGAAAAGGCTCCAAAAAATTTCCAAAATCATTTACCGCCTGGGCCGGCACAGGTTTTTTTTCAATCTCCTGTGCAAAAACGGGTTGAAAAGCAAAAATAAAAAGCAGTAAAAAAATATTTTTCATCAATGAATTTTACTTGAGCTATTTACCAAAGATGATCTCATCAGGAAGTTCATTTTTATCGGTTGTTGCATCGTAAGGAAAATGAGATTGGAGTGCTTCCCCAATTTTTGAAACGCATTCTTTAATACCCAATGCATAATTCTCTTTGTTGAAAAAAACAAGGATATGATTGACAACATCCTTCCAGTATTGCTCACCTATTGCCGTGTGGATGCCGCTACCAGCAAAAACAGCCAGTTGCCGGTCTTTTAAAGCAGCATAAAATAATACGCCATTCCGGTGTTGGGTATCTTCCATTTTAAGCTGAAGAAATATTTCCTTTGCCCGGTCGAGCGGGTCAATAAACCGGCAGCGGCTTTCAACAAATACTCTTACCTCGCCACTCGTAAGCTTTTCGGCATCGCGAATTGACTGAACGATGATTTGATTCTCTTCTTTGGAAAAAAAATCTTTCTTTTTTGAAAAAGGCCACATTGAACGTGCAGTTTTATTTTATGTTGAACTCAACATCAGGAGCTTTTTCACTGCCGGGATCTGATTTATAAAATGGCTTCTCATGATAGCCAAATATTCCGGCAAAAATATTATTAGGGAAAGTTTTTACTTTCAGGTTATAACTTTGAACAGCTGCATTGTAGTCCTGGCGGGCCACGTTTATCCTGTTTTCTGTTCCTTCAATCTGGGCTTGAAATCCCTGGAAAGCGGCAGTAGTCTTTAAATCAGGATACGCTTCTGCAACAGCTAATAGTTTACCAAAAGAACTTTGAAGACCAGCCTGTGCTTCCTGGTATTTTTGAAGACTTGCAGGGTCATTAATATCTACATTAATTGAAGTCGCTTTTGATCTTGCTTCTATCACTTCTTTGAGCGTTCCTTTCTCAAAATTGGCAGAGCCCTCAATTGTTTTAATCACACTGCTATACAAATCTGTCCTTCTCTGGTAGTTGGTTTCTACATTGCCCCATTTGGTTTTTACTTCCTGGTCAACCCCGATTAAATTGTTATAAGCACCGCATCCCCAGAATAAAAGCAGGACTACAATTCCAAGAATAATAAATAGGCCGGTTCTAGATTTCATGTTTGTTGTTTTAAAGTTTGGCTAAAAATTAAAGATAGTATATTAAAGAAATCCTGCCACGAATTACACAAATTTCCGAAAATAAATTTTTGACATTTTTGCTTCGTCATTTTGCAATTTGCTTTTTTGTTCTAACGTCGTACCCTAACAGGGCTACCTGCTATCTTCCTTTATTGCTTTTATACCCGGCAATTCCTTGCCCTCAAAATATTCTAATAAGGCGCCCCCGCCCGTTGATACATAACTGACTTTATCTGCAAGTTTAAATTCATTCACTGCCGCTACACTATCGCCACCTCCCACAAGACTATAGGCTCCATTTTGAGTGGCATCTGCAACCGCATGTGCAATGGCTTTTGTACCTGCCTGGAATTTTTTCATTTCAAACACTCCCATTGGCCCATTCCATAAAATCGTTTTTGAATTTTGAATCACTTTCTCAAAAGTTTCGCAAGCCATCTCGCCGATATCAAGTCCCATCCATCCATCAGGGATATTATTGCTTAATGCACCTGATACATCAGCATCTGCATCGAATTTATTTGCGATTATAGAATCAGCCGGCAGATGAATACAAACATTTTTTTCTTCTGCTTTTTTTAATAATTCACTGGCTTTATCTAACCGGTCATCTTCACAAAGTGAGTTACCAATTTTTCCGCCCATTGCTTTCATAAAAGTATACGCCATTCCTCCGCCGATTATAATATCGTTCGCCCTTTCAAGTAAATTTTCTATAATAAGAATTTTATCTGAAACCTTAGCCCCTCCTATAATTGCCAGGAATGGCTTTTCAGAGTTGTGCAATATTTTTTCTGCACTTGCTACTTCCCGTTCCATTAGCAGTCCAAACATTTTTTTATCGCCGGGAAAAAACTTTGCAATAACGGCTGTAGATGCGTGAGCCCTGTGCGCCGTTCCAAAAGCATCATTCACATATACATCACCGAGCTTGCTTAATTTCTCTGCAAAAGATTCATCTCCCTTTTCTTCTTCTTTATGAAAACGAAGATTCTCCAGCAACAAAAGTTCGCCGGGTTTTAGATTTTTTGATTTCTCAACCGCATCTGGCCCGATGCAGTCATCAGCAAATAAAATTTTTGTATCACCCAATAATTGCTGCAGATGCTTTATAAGATGCTTTAACGAAAATTTATCTTCAGGCCCTTCTTTTGGGCGACCAAAATGAGACATAAGAATTGCGCTTCCACCATCACCAAGAATTTTTTGTATTGTGGGTACTGCGGCTTTCATCCTGCTGTCATCAGTAATATTAAATTGCTTATCTAGCGGAACATTAAAATCAACCCTTATTAATGCTTTTTCATTTTTAAAATTGTGCTCCGAAAATCTGGACATACTATAAATATTTATTTTGAAAAAATCCCTTTCAGCCAGGGAATGGAATTTAATGTAAAAAATAAAGAATTATAATTTCAAATGTATATAAAAAGCCCGAGGAAGATGCGATAAGAACTTTTACCCGTTAATTATCATGATTTCCAAAATCAATGGATTTGGCAACGGCTACTTTTATGATTTCAGGATCGGCGTCTTTAAAATTTCCCCGCCATCGTATACCATCAATCGTTACGATAAAAACATTTTGTGTTTTTGACGAAATTTGTGCGCTGCCCGCAAAATAAAAAAAGTAAAAAGAACAATGTGAGACTGTGTTTCATGCTTTGAGAGGTTATACAAACGAATAATTCAATTATAACTTTCATGAAATCAAATCATTAATTAATTGTAAACGATCTATGCTATGATAATGGCCCGGAATTAATTTCCCCGTTAATTCTTTGTATAAATTTTAGGAATTCAAAAACTCAGCAGGCTTTTTTCGTAAAAATTATAACTTAATTTTACCGGCTCTATAAAGAGAATGACTTGAAGTATTTCAAAAAAATTTGATAATATAAATGAAAGTCTACTATATTTGTGGGGTAATTAATGATGCAAGATTCAGCTACTATAATTCTTCAATCTTTTGCACCCGCCGTTATGATTATGTGTGGACGTTGTATGCCGTAAGGCATCTCATACTAAATATTACCCGTTTAAGGCTTTGTCATTCTTTCATAAGCAATCAATATAATTTTTCATCAATAAAAAATATTTTATGAGCGATTTACATTTTGAGACTTTACAACTTCATGCCGGCCAACAAATCGACCCAACAACAAAATCGAGAGCGGTGCCCATTTATCAAACAACCTCTTATGGATTTAATAATTCCGAACACGCAGCTAACTTATTTGGGCTCAGAGAGTTTGGAAATATTTATACAAGAATAATGAATCCCACCACCGATGTCTTTGAGCAACGCATGGCGGCGCTTGAAGGCGGTGTTGCGGCTTTGGCAACGGCTTCCGGCCAGGCATCCCAGTTTTTAGCGCTGAATAATATCATGCAAAGTGGTGATAATTTTGTTACAACAACCTATCTCTATGGCGGTACATACAATCAATTTAAAGTATCCTTTAAGCGCCTTGGAATTGAAGCCCGTTTTGCGGATGGTGATGACGTGGAAAGTTTTGTAAAACATATTGATAAAAACACAAAGGCAATTTATTTAGAGACCATTGGAAACCCAAGATTAAATATCCCTGATTTCGACAAATTCGCAGAACTCGCCAAAGAATACGATTTGCCATTAGTTGTAGATAACACTTTTGGAACTGCAGGTTATTTGTTCAGGCCTTTGGAGCATGGAGCAAACATAGTGGTGGAATCGGCAACTAAGTGGATTGGTGGACATGGCACAACAATCGGCGGGGTAATTGTTGACGGCGGAAATTATAACTGGGCTAATGGAAAATTTCCTCAATTTACCGAACCTTCCGAAGGGTACCATGGATTAAAATTCTGGGATGTATTTGGTGAGGGAAATCCGCTTGGCTTACCAAATATTGCTTTTGCGATTCGTGCAAGAGTAGAAGGCCTTCGCGATTTTGGAGCATCACAAAGCCCGTTCAATTCATTTTTACTGTTACAGGGATTAGAAACATTATCCCTTCGGGTACAGCGCCATGTTGAAAATGCAATGGAGCTGGCTCAATGGCTGGAAAAACATGACCTCGTTGAATTTGTCGAATATCCAGGTTTAAAAAGCAGTCCTTATAATGCACTTGCAAAAAAGTATCTCAAAAATGGTTTTGGCGGCATATTAAATTTTGGTGTGAAGGGAGGAAAAGAAAATGCAAGTAAATTTATCGACTCATTAAAATTGGTGAGTCACCTCGCAAATGTGGGAGATGCCAAAACATTGGCCATACACCCCGCTTCAACAACGCATGAGCAACTGGACGAAGAGGCTCAAAAGGCCGCAGGTGTTGCACCTAACCAGGTTCGTATAAGCGCAGGAATTGAACATATTGACGATATTAAAGCAGATTTAGAGCAGGCATTCAACAATGTTTTTTCAAAGGAACTTGCCGGTTAAACTTTTAATTGAAAAATATTTACGGTACTATTTGCACAGGTGAGTAACAAAACATAGTTATTCACTTGTGTTTTTTTTAAAATTTGAACGAATAATTTTGTCATACAATATTTTCAAATCCGGCCAATCTTTTACACTGGAATCAGGGCATACGTTCCGCGACTATCATCTTGCTTACAATACTTATGGAAAGCTTAATGATGCAAAGGATAACGTCGCATGGATATTTCATGCACTTACTGCTAATAGCCAGCCCGCAGAATGGTGGCCCGGGCTCGTTGGTGAGGGAAAATTATTTGACCCGGAAAATTATTTTATCGTTTGCGTAAATATGCCCGGAAGTTGTTATGGGACCACCGGGCCGCTCGATATAAATCCGAAAACCGGGGAGCCTTATTATCATGATTTTCCTTTTTTTACCCCACGTGATATGATTCGTTCTTATCAACCTCTAAAAAAATTCCTGGGAATAGATAAAATAAAAATAGGCATTGGCGGGTCAATGGGTGGCCAGCAATTATTGGAATGGGCTATTGACGAGCCGCAACTTTTTGAATATATTTTTCCTGTAGGAACAAATGCACAACACTCATCCTGGGGAATTGCTTTTAATGCGTCACAAAGAATGAGCATAGAAGCCGATGGTACATGGAACCAAAAAAATGTAAAAGCAGGAATGGAAGGAATGAAGGCCGCAAGAAGTATCGCATTGCTTTCTTACAGGAATTATGAAACGTATTATGCCAGCCAAAGCGAAGAGCAAAATGAGAAGCTTGAAAATTTCCGAAGTGAATCCTATCAAAAATACCAGGGAGAAAAATTAGGGAAAAGATTTAATGCATTTAGTTACTACTTTTTGAGTAAAGGCATGGATTCACACAATGTTGGGCGTGGAAGAAAAAGTGTTGAAGACGCCTTAGCCCGGATAGAAGCAAAAACGTTATCTATCGGAATTAACACCGATATTCTTTTTCCCGTGAGTGAGCAACAATTTATTGCGGCTCATGTTCCAAATGGAAAATTTACTTCTATTGAGTCTTTATATGGGCATGATGGGTTCTTGTTAGAATACGAGCAGATTCAACAAATCATCTCACGTTTTTTAATAACTACAAAACAAACTAAAGTTCTGAATTTAAAATTTCAACACAAATGACGGCACATAAACGATTAACTATTGGCTTATTTGGATTTGGCGTAGTAGGAGAAGGCCTATATAAAGTATTGCAACAAACATCTTCCCTTAATGCTACTATTAAAAAAATATGCATTAAGGACGGTAAGAAAAAAAGAAACGCTCCCGCTGAATTATTTACAACTGACAAAGACGAATTGTTGGATGATGCAACAATAAATGTAATTGTAGAAGTTATTAATGAATCTGAGCCTGCTTTTCAAATAATTTCAAAAGCGTTGATCAATGGAAAGGCTGTAGTAAGCGCCAGCAAGAAGATGATAGCTGAGCATTTACCGGATATATTAAAACTACAACAGGAGACCGGCATGCCATTTCTTTGTGAATCTTCTGCATGTGCTTCAATACCAGTGATACGTAACCTTGAGGAATATTACGATAATGATCTTTTACATTCAATGCGTGCAATTGTAAATGGTTCTACCAATTATATTCTCACGAAAATGTTTGAAAACAAACTTGATTTTAAAACAGCATTGCTACAGGCACAGCAACTTGGTTTTGCAGA
This sequence comes from Chitinophagales bacterium, assembly GCA_038258875.1. Lineage (GTDB taxonomy): Bacteria > Bacteroidota > Bacteroidia > Chitinophagales > Chitinophagaceae > Ginsengibacter. Next base: position 771 of record JBBSPK010000023.1, on the reverse strand, counting down.
AGCAAATCCCACCCTCGATGTTGATGGCTGGGATGCCGTTCATAAATGGGTAATCCTGTTATGCCATGCTTATGGAATTGTTTCTTCGGCTGATAATATTTTATTTACAGGCATACAGAATATCAATGAAAATGATGCAAGTGTAGGAAGAGAAAAAAATTTTGAAATAAGATTAGTGGCGCAGGCAAAGAAATTATTAAATGGAAAAATTGCTGCATTCGTTCTGCCGCAGTTTGTAAAGCAGGATGATCATCTATCTTTTGTAAAAAATGAATATAACGGAGTAGTTATTGAGAGTTCATTCGCCGATAAACAATTTTTTTATGGTAAAGGCGCAGGAAGCTTCCCAACTGCATCGGCAGTATTAAGTGATATTTCAGCATTACGCTACGATTATCAGTATGAATACAAGAAATTGTATCATCATACACCTAACGAACTTACCAATGATTTTTATGTAAGAATCTATATAAGTTTTGATGACTGGAATTTTATTCCCCGTGAAAAATTTGAATGGATAGAAGAATGGCATGCAGAGGAAGGAAGAAAATATTTAATTGCAGTAATTTATTTTGATCACCTTGCTAAAGATGATTGGTGGAAAAAAAATAATACCTCTGTTATTCTTACCCCAGAAGCCATTATTGAAGATATAGAATTAAGAAAACTCAAAAAGAAAAGCCTGGAGCTTTAAGGGATAAGCTACTTTTTATAAGCGGCTGTTGAAAATGTTCGGGGGAATTTTCTTACAAAAGAAAAATAAGTTTGCTT
>JBBSPK010000022.1:0-27182 GCA_038258875.1 Chitinophagales bacterium | reverse complement strand
TTGCCTTTGCCAACGATCATGGTTAAACGCTGAGTGCCTCCATAACCCGGAATAAGGCCCAGGTTAACTTCAGGCTGGCCAAATTTTGCATTGTCGCTTGCCAAACGGAAATGGCATGCCATAGCTAATTCACATCCTCCCCCTAAAGCAAATCCATTAACAGCGGCAACCATGGGCTTGGGACAATTTTCAATTTTAAAAAAAATTTGCTGACCTTTTTTTGCAAGCTCTTTACCTTGTTCATCATTCAAGTCCAAAAATTCGGCTATATCGGCGCCGGCTACGAAGGCTTTTGTTCCCTGCCCTGTTATAATAGCAGCTTTAATACTGCTGTCATCATAGACATTTTGCACCGCTTGGTTTAGCTCAGTTAAAACTGTTTTATTGAGGGCATTTAATTTATCGGGCCGGCTAATAGTTATAATAAAAATTCCATTCTCTAAAGTGGTGTGAAGTGTTGAATACATGTTCTTAAGATTTAATGCACCGGTGAGCTATTTATTATTTCCGCAATTAAAAACTCCTGTTTTCTTTTACCCAATCCTTTATATATTCTGCAATTTCGGTAGTAGGAGTTCCCGGGGGAAACAATCTTCCTACGCCAGCTTCATTCAATGCTTTCATGTCAATATCGGGGATGATTCCGCCGCCTGTTAACAGTACATCCTCCATCTTTTTTTCCTTAAGAAGCTGTAATATTTTTGGAAAAACAGTATTGTGAGCTCCCGATAATATACTCACCCCGATTGCATCGACATCTTCCTGGAGGGCTGTGTTTACAACCATTTCAGGGGTTTGCCGTAAACCCGTATAAATTACTTCCATACCTGCATCACGAAGGGAGGTTGCAATTACTTTAGCACCGCGATCATGACCATCAAGCCCAACCTTGGCAACCAAAACACGAATTGGTCTCTGAACTGTGGAATAATTATTTTTTTGTTCGTCCATTAACTATAAAGATAAAGGGGATTGATCTATTCGTTATTGTTTATTAAGTATGGAAAGTACATGTTCAATTCTATTTAAAGTTTCCTCTTTTCCCAGGATTGCTGCGACATCGAAAACTCCCGGGCCGTATTTCCCCCCTACGAGCATAATCCTTAGGGGCAACATCAATTCACCGGGCTTTAGCTGGTTTACTGATGCAATTTCTTTAAATGTATTTTCCAGCTCAATAGAATTCCATTCGTTAGTGAGTCGAAAAGTTCTTATAAATTCTGTGAAAAAAAGATTTTTTTGATCATTCCATTTCGGCAGTATGGAAGCGGTGTCAATATCAACTGGTCTTTCATAAAAGAATTTAGATTGATTCCAAAAATCAGTTAGCAAAGTGCAACGGTCTTTCACCAATGAAATGATTTTTTCAAATTTGGTTTCATCAGTTATTGCAAGTCCTTTTTCTTCAAAAATTTTTTTTACTTCGTCTTTCAGATGTAAAACGCCGGTTTTCTTAATCCATTCATGATTGAACCATTTTGCTTTTTCAAAATCAAATTTTGCTCCACTGGAGTGGACTCTTTCCACTGCAAAACGTTCAACTAATTCATCTAAAGAAAATATTTCTTTTTCAGTTCCATCGTTCCATCCTAAAAGAGCAAGCAAGTTTATAAAGGCGGCGGGCAAGAAACCAAGTTCTTTAAAGCCCTTTACTGCCTCGCCTGTGTTCGGATCCTTCCATTCCATGGCGAATATCGGAAATCCCAATCTTTCGCCATCCCGCTTACTTAATTTCCCGTTCCCATCAGGCTTTAATATGAGGGGAAGATGCGCCCATTCGGGCATTTGATTTTCCCATCCAAAAAACTTCCAAAGCAGTATGTGTACAGGGGCACTAGGCAGCCATTCTTCGCCGCGAAATGCGTGGGTTATTTTCATTAAATAGTCATCTACTACAACAGCCAGGTGATATGTGGGCATGCCGTCTGCTTTTAAAAGCACTTTGTCATCAACACCGGTTGTATCCATCGTTATTTCTCCCCGAATCATATCTTTAAAAAAGACCGGCTCGTTACCATTTATTTTTATTCTTATTACATATGGAAATTCAGCTTTAATTAATGCTCTAGTTTCTTCCGGATGAAGCGACAATGAATTGCGCATTTTCATGCGAATAAGATGTCCATAAAGCAAATTATTTTTTCCTTCTGCTTTAAGATTTTCACGCATGGCGTCAATTTCTTCCGGTGTGTCAAATGCATAGTAAGCATGTCCTTTTTCTACAAGTTCTTCGGCATATTTTCTGTAAAGATTTTTTCTTTCACTTTGCCGGTAAGGTCCAAAATCACCTTCGTTATGGGGCCCTTCATTCGGTAAAATTCCGCACCATGCCAGGCAATCATTTATATATTGTTCTGCGCCGGCAACATAGCGGCTTTGATCGGTATCCTCAACTCTTAAAACAAAATCACCGTTGTGTTTTTTTGCAAATAAATAATTATATAATGCGGTGCGAACACCACCTAAATGTAATCCGCCAGTGGGGCTTGGCGCAAAACGTACTCGTACCTTTTTCATTGCACAAAGATAAAGATGCTGCCACAGATAGCTTGTAGGAATAAAAAAAACCTGTGAATTTTCACAGGTTTGCTTGCATAGGGATTTAATCAGCTATTCTAAATATTTTATCTCAATAAAAATGTTATTGGGTTGCCACCATCAATAGAAATCGTAGCAATGCGATCGCATGCACCATTACCAAAATCAATTACAGCATAATGATTAGGGCCCGTTATTTTAATTTTGCCCATATCGATATTTTCACAAATAACTTTCTTTTCAAGAGCATCGGTAATTTCAGAAGTTCTTGATTGGCCTGCGGCATTGGTGACGGTATGAGAGCCTGTTATTGAAACAACATCATCCAGCAAATTATGTGGCGTAGAGGAACCGGCTATTTGAACAATCACTTGTGTGCCATTGTGTAACCAGTAACGGCCGCCGGGCGCTGTAACTTTTCCATTCTCACATTTCCGTTCCCAGCTTTTTGTACCACCCTGGCTGGTATTGGTCCACGTAATAGTTCCTTCTTTTTTGAAACCACTTACATAATAATTGTCAAAAGTCATAACAGCAATACTTCCTGATTTTCTAAGTGAGTCAGAAAGAATGACCATAATCTTACCGCTTCTCGTTACACCGTCATTTGATGTGCAACCTGTTCCAAAATCAATGGTAATATTTTTTGGAAAACCCTGCAGCGGGTTAACTGTTACTGTAGCACAGCCAAGTATATTCATGGTGTTTGTTATACCCGTGGGCGTTTCGCCAGCAAAATTATTATCTACAGCTGCTTCGTTTAAAATATTTTCGGCGTCGGAATTAAGGTTATCAGAAACGGCCTGGTTGCCGGCTAATTCAACGGTGGTATCAAGTTCAGAAGTCGAGCCTGAGCTGTCTTTTTTACAGGAAGAGAAGGCAGCAACAGATATTGTTGCAAGGGCAAACAGGTAGTTTTTTAATTTCATAAAGTAATTTTAGAATAAGTTTACTAAATCCTGAGACTTTTATTTGGGCAAAGGGTTTAATTCATTTAAAAGATTTATTTTTCCTGATGTTTTATTTCGTAAAAACGCCATGGCTATTAAAAAAATTGTATCCTGAATGTATTTGGGAAGTTCAGACAACTGAAAAAAACATATACCTGACATTTGATGACGGACCACATCCGCAGGCAACTCCCTTTGTTTTAAATGAACTAAAAAAGTACCAGGCTAGGGCAACTTTTTTTTGTATCGGCAAAAATGTAAGAGATTATTTCGACGTCTATAAACAAATTATTGCAGATGGCCATAAGCCCGGTAATCATACCTATAACCATTTAAATGGCTGGAAAACCAGTGATAGAATATACCTGGAGGATATACGACTGGCTGCTAATTCAATTGACAGCAATTTATTCCGGCCACCGTATGGAAAGGCTTCAAAATTCCAGTTAAAGGCATTGCAGGAAGAAAAATTAAATTTTACAACAATCATGTGGAGTGTGCTTAGCGGCGATTTTGATGAAAAAGTTACTCCTGAAAACTGCTATCTGAATGTTATTAAAAACGCGTGCCCTGGTTCAATCGTAATTTTCCATGATAGCTTGAAAGCCTTACCCAGGCTACAATACACGCTGCCCCGGGTTCTTCAATATTTTTCTGAAAGAGGTTTTCAGTTCAAAGTTATCTCACTGTAAGAGGCAAAAAAATTGGGCCGGGGTAGATACCCCGGCCCGTTTTTAATCCGTACCCTATGAAAACTGTCGTGAAGTTAACAAAATGTTTTTAACAAATCAACAACAATTTTTATCTGTGCAGGGTAATATTATGTGGAACACCATTAATTGTTATAACGGCTTTATTGTCACAAGTACCATCCCCATAATCCAACACCGCCATATTAGCGTTTCTTGATATCCGTATGGTTCCCTTTATTATCCAATGGCAGCCTATCTTTTTTACAAGCGGGGTAGTTATCGATGCTGTCCACGAATTGCCATTTGAGTTAGAACCTGATGCCTCACCGGTTATATGGAACACATCATCCAGGCGGAACAGGGGAGTGCCATTACCCTCAACCTGTGTATGTGTTTTTACGCTGCTCCATTTTTTCCAGGTTCCGGAGTTGGTGTTAGTAATTTTACCATCAATGACTTTTACTGTCCATCCCATTTTGTTGGAGGTGCTTGTGTTTTCAACGGTATGCGTTCCTTCAATGCTAAAGCTGTCAACGGAATAGTCAACGAATGTTGTAGCGGTCTTGCTTCCAGAGATAAACATTGGTCCTGTATAGATAGACACAATTTTTCCTTTACGCAGCTTACCATCTCTTCCAACGCAGCCTTCGCCAAAATCAACTGTTACTGTTTTTGGGAACACATGCGGAATATTTGGAACAACTTCAACCGTAAAACATCTTGGGCCGGGAGCAGGAGAGGGACTGCCGTCAGGATTTGTCGTACTACTATAAATTACGTCTACGCCAGCACCAATGCCAATGTCTTCACCTGCATCGGACGCCTGCACTCCCATGGTAATATTGAAAACATCGTCATACTCTTGTTCAGCGACTGCATCGCTCTGAGCCGCGTCTATTGTTGCAGCTACTTCAGGAGTGTCTTGCGCCTGGCTTGCTGAATTGTCTTTTTTACAGGACGAAAAAGCTATTAGTCCGCAACCTAATAAAGTAGCCCATTTTGAAATGCGATTAAGTTTCATAATTGATAAGATTAAGTGAATAAATTTTTGAAATGATATGACGAAGGTTGCATCACAAGGTTTAATAAAGCGTTAATTTATTTTCAATTTTCTTTGCCAAATGAAATTGATCGATACGCATACCCATTTATATTTAAAAGAATTTTCTAATGATATTGAAAACGTAATAAAGCGTGCTGAGAATGAAGGCGTGCAAAAATTTTACCTTCCTGCGATCGATAGCTCAGAAACAAATGCAATGTTGCAACTTGAAAAAAAATTTCCGGGTAAATGCATTTCTATGGCAGGTTTACATCCCTGTTCGGTTAAAAAAAATTTTAAAGAAGAACTGGAACTAATAAGTAAAACACTGCATCAGCGGGCATTTGCCGCAATAGGAGAAACAGGACTTGATTTTTACTGGGATACTTCATTTACGAAAGAGCAGTATGAAAGCCTTCATATACAAGCCGGGTGGGCATTACAATATAAATTGCCGCTCATTTTACACACACGTAACGCAATGGTGGAAACAATTGATGCAATAAAAACTTATAAGGGAAAAGGGCTAAAGGGAATTTTTCATTGCTTTGGAGGCACATTAGATAATGCAAAAGATATTACTGAACAAGGTTTTTATTTGGGAATAGGAGGTGTAATAACTTATAAGAATTCAGGATTGGCTGAGATTATTAAGGCAATTAACCTGGAGCATATTGTTGTTGAAACGGATTCGCCTTATTTGACCCCAGTTCCTTTCAGGGGGGAAAGAAATGAAAGCTCATATATAAAATACGTTGTTCAGAAAATCGCTGAAATAAAAAATATTTCAGTTGAAGAAGTTGCCCATCAAACAACATTAAATGCAGAAAAAATATTTCCTTTATAATTTCAGCACGTTATTTATAGATACTTTTTTAATAATTTTTTCCAGTCCCCATAAAGCTTATCATACAACTCTGCCTTATCCGGTTCTACTTTTTTCAGAGGTTTAAATTGGCTGAAGGCTTCATCATAAGTTTGATAAATACCTGCTCCAATACCTGCACCCAGGGCGGCTCCCACGCTTCCATCGTTGCTGTATAATTCAACAGGAACGCCCGTTGCATTTACGAAAGATTGTACAAAGACATCACTTAAAAATAAATTGGATTTACCTGCCCGAATGATTGCAGGCTGGAGGCCATTCTCACGCATGATATCTAACCCGTAGCGAAATGCAAAAGCAATCCCTTCCTGAACGGCTCGATAAATGTGTGCTTTTGTATGAATATTCAAGTCAATATTATTAATATGGGCGCCAATGATTTTGTTTTGCAGCATGCGTTCAGCACCGTTCCCGAATGGCAAAACAAACAATCCTTCACTGCCTGGTTTAATTTCTGCGGCAAGCTTATCCATTTCCTGGTATGAATAATTACCTGCACATACTTTTTTTATCCAACTATTCATGATGCCGGTTCCGTTAATGCAAAGCAATACCCCCAATCGTCTATGCCCGGCAGTATGATTCACATGTGCGAATGCATTTACCCTTGAAAATTTATCATTGAATAATTGATCTGTAACCGCGTATATAACTCCCGAAGTGCCAGCCGTGGCTGCCACTTCGCCGGGCTTAAGCACATTTAATGACAAGGCATTGTTAAGCTGGTCGCCCGCTTTATATGTTACCGGGATAGTTTTTTTTAAAGAAAGTTGCTTTGCAATTTCCGGTAATAATTTCCCATGAGATGAAAATAATGATTTCAATTCTGGTAGAAGTGAATCAGCAAAGCCAAAATGGTTCATTACATCGTTTGAAATGCCATCTTTTTTAAAATCGAATAAAATTCCTTCGGATAAAGCGGAAGATGTAGTAGTGATGTCACCGGTTAATTTCATTGCAATAAAATCGCCTGGCAACATTATCTTGTCGATTTCTTTATAGATTTTCGGCTCGTTATTTTTTACCCAACCTAATTTTGATGCTGTAAAATTTCCGGGAGAGTTTAAAAGGCAGGAGGAGCAAATATCTTCTCCTATTGCTTTAAAAGCATCTTCTCCAATTTCAACAGCCCTGCTATCGCACCAAATAATGCTGTTTCTTAAAACTTTTTGATGATTGTCGACTACAACCAAACCATGCATCTGGTAGGCAATTCCAATCGCTGCGACATCTTTTGACTCGAATTTATTTGTAGCATTTAATTTTTGAATAGCTGTAATCGTATGGCTCCACCACATTTCAGGTGATTGCTCGGCCCACCCGGGCTGTAACGAAATAATATCGGTTTCGGTTTCGGGATATTGGGCAGAAACAATGCAATGTTGTGTAGAAGCGTCTACGACAGAAACTTTTACAGAAGAAGTGCCAACATCAATTCCTAAGAGAAGCATGATTAATTTTTAAAAAGTTTCGATAAACCTTCGGATATTCTTTAGAAAATTTTATACAAAACGATTAACGATATTTTCAAAATATTCCTGGCGGCCACTTAGGATTTCCGGCTCACCATTTTCTATAGCAAATTTTCTAAGGTCTTCAAGAGATAGTTTTCCTTCTTCAAATTCCTTTCCCTTTCCTTTATCGAAAGATGTGTACCGCGCTTTTCTTAATTTTTTATAATCAGATTTTTTAAAAATATTATCGGCAGTTATTAATGCTCGTGCAAATGCATCCATACCACCAATGTGTGCATAAAACAAATCCGCAGGATCAGTGGAATTTCTCCGGATTTTGGCATCGAAATTTATACCGCCACCTTTAAAGCCACCCGCTTCGAGTATTACCAGCATCGCCTCCGTTAGTTCATTAATATCAGTAGGGAACTGATCTGTATCCCACCCGTTTTGATAATCCCCGCGGTTCGCATCCATGCTTCCAAGCAGACCTGCATCAGCAGCTACCTGTAACTCATGTGTGAAAGTATGACCGGCAAGTGTTGCATGGTTTACTTCAATGTTTAATTTGAAGTCATTCATCAAATCATATTGCCTTAAAAAGCTGATTACGGTTGCTGCATCATAATCGTATTGATGCTTGCTGGGTTCGCATGGTTTTGGTTCTATGAAGAATGTCCCTTTAAATCCATTTTTTCTTGCATAGTCTTTTGCTGTGTGCAAAAACTTTGCAAGGTGTTCCTGCTCTCTTTTCATATTAGTATTCAGTAAACTCATATAACCTTCCCGTCCTCCCCAGAAAACATAATTCTCTCCATCCAGTGCTATTGTTGCATCCAGTGCGGCTTTCACCTGTGCACCTGCATGAGCCAATACATGAAAATCAGGATTGGTAGAAGCGCCATTCATATATCTTTTATTGGAAAATAGATTTGCAGTTCCCCATAATAATTTTACACCGCTGTCCGCCTGTTTTTGTTTTGCATAGCCCGTAAGCGCCTGTAACCGTTTTTCATTATCCACCACATCATTAGTATAATCCACCACATCTACATCATGAAAACAATAAAATGGAATATTCATTTTTGTAATGAATTCAAACGCTGCATCCATTTTGTCTTTGGCCCTTTCGATAGCATCCTGCTTTTCATTCCAGGGAAAAATATGGGTTCCTTCTCCAAATGGATCGGCACCAACATTACAGAAGGAATGCCAGTAAGCACATGCAAACCGCAAGTGTTCCTTCATCGTTTTACCTGCTATCTTTTTATTTTCATTGTACCATCGAAATGCTAATGGATTATCACTTTCAAGGCCTTCATATTTTATTTGTGGAATACTTTTGAAGAATTCTTTGGTCCCTTTAATTACCGGCATGACTTTTACTTTTATTTAATTTTAAATAGATTATCCTATAAATTGTGTTTCTATACCAAAGGTGGTAACAATGTTCTTAAATAAAAAATTTATAGTACTGCTATTTTAGACAAGTTCCTCCAATAAAAAGTCATTTTCCACGTCTATAAAAAGGGGAAATGAAATTAAGGTATTATCGCCGTGATTTTATCTGAGCTTTCTCCGCCCGAAAAAAGGATCTTCTTTTACGAATTTTGTGCTATAATTTTACTGTCCTGATGTTTAATACCTGCCTGCCGTACAAAAACTTATATACCATTAAGCTATTGTGCCTTTTAATGGTATTCATATGTTGCAAAACACATGCGCAGGATCGTGTTATAACCGGTAAAATAACCGATGCCGACACAAAGATGCCTTTGGTTTCCTGCAGCATTTATTCTCTTAATTCAGGTAATGGAGCCATTACTGATGCAAACGGAAAGTTTATTTTTTCCATAAATGATAACACAGATTCAATTGCCATATCAATGGTTGGGTATAAAACCATGGTAAAAGCAGTTTCGAAAGAAATAAGGCAGGAAATAAATTTTGAAGCCGAACCAGTTTCCGGATCAATGGCGGAAGTAGTTGTTGCGATAAAACCAAAATACACCAAAGCACAAAGGCTGGTAAAAAAAGTGATACAAAATAAAGGGCGAAATGACGCTTTTAATAATAAAACTTTTCAAAGCCAGGTATATGATAAAATTGAAGTGGATATAAAAAATATCCCGGAAAAATTACAGGCTAAACGGATATTGAAGCCCCTGGCGTTTGTTTTTGATAATCTTGATACAACGGAAGGCAAACAAAAAGCGTTACCGGTTTATTTGTCAGAAACTAATTCGGATTATTATTATAAAAAAAATCCTGAAAAAGAAAGATATGATTATACAGCAATAAAAAGCTCCGGGCTTGATAATAAGTCCATCCTAACTTATGTAGATGGACTATATAAAAAGATCAATGTTTATGAAAATAATATTAAACTGGTCGATGTAAATTTCGTAAGCCCTATTGCTGACAATGCTTTAAATTATTATGATTACCATATTCTCGATACGTTATTTTTTGGTAACCACAGGTGTATACAAGTCCGGTTTTCACCTTTGCAATTTGGCACCAATACTTTCAATGGCTATATGTGGATTGCAGATACTTCCTACGCCGTTAAATCTATTGTAATGCACATGGATAAAAACGCCAACATAAATTTTGTGAACAGGTTTGAAATCTCGCAATTTTTTGAAGCAAGCGATAAAAGTAAATTTTTGCCCGACAAAAACATTTTATACATAGACCTTACCGTACCTGCTATGAAAAAAACCGGGGTAATTGCAAAGAAAACTACACTGTATAAAAATGTACTTTTAAATAATAACCTGATTGATACTGCTTTCAATAAGAAGCCTGCTGAAATTTCAGCATTTGAACCTTCTGCCGGCAAGGATTCCATAACGCGATTTGAGGCCCTTAGCAAGTCAGAGAAATCGGTATATACATTAATGGATACCCTTAATAAAATTCCTGCAGTAGTTACCTATGGCAAAATTATTTCTGCACTTACTACCGGTTATTATACAACAGGCAATGTTGATATTGGAAACCTTTATTATTTATATACGAATAATCGTGTAGAAAATAACCGCTTTACTTTTGGCCTAAAAACTAATGCCGGTTTTAACCGGAGGATACAGCTTAAAGGCTATGCCGGTGTCGCTACAAAAAACCAGGAATTCCGTTATTTTCTAAGCTCACTTTTTGTTTTAAATGCCAGGCAATGGACAACATTGAAATTAGAAACCAGCAGTGACTTGAGTGGAGGATATGATCATGATGACGAACTTGATCAAAATTCTATTTTCGCTTCTTTTTTGCGAAGAGTGAAATATTCCGAGATACGCTTAATCAACAGCAGGTACACAGGTGCAGTATTAAAAAAATATTTTAATAACGGTATTGGCATAGGTGCAGAAATTAATCATAATGTGCTTACGCCATTTTTTAATGTCTATTATACCAATAATGACTTTAATCCCTACATCGTTAATACTCACGGTGGAAATAGCAGCTATTCACTAAATGAAGTAACACTTACACTTCGGTATTCTCACAAAGAAAAATTTATTACGGAGCATTACAGGAGAGGAAGCCTGGGAAGCAATTATCCTATTGTAACACTTAATTATACCAGGGGTTTTAAAGTCGCTGACGAATTATTGGAAAGTGATTTTGATTTTAGTAAATGGAACCTGAATATTCAGCACGATTTTACCGACGGAAGAATAGGGCAACTTTCTTATACGATTGATGCCGGAATAACAAATGGAGTACTTCCGGTAATTTTATTGGATGTACAAAAAGGAAACGATACTTATTATTACAACAAATATGCGTTCAATAATATGAACAGGTATGAATTTGCAACCGACAAATATGTAAGCCTTGCTATGCAACAGTCATTTGGAAGTTTTCCATTTAGGTATTTTCCCTTAATCAGAAAATTGAAATGGCGTTCGCTCGTCACGTTCCGGGGTGTCATTGGAGATATGTCGCGGGCAAACAAAATTGCAAACGGCTATTATGATACTTCAATAAATTACCATTTTACTGTTCCTGATAAAACGCCCTACCTTGAAACCGGTTTTGGAATTGATAATATTTTCCATCTTATAAGGCTTGATGCTGTGTGGCGGTTGAATTACTTAAATAATCCCGGCATTTCAAAATTTGGTATAAAAGGAAGCATAGAACTAAAACTATAATTTCTACTACACAAATGATTGTGAACTTCGTTGCCGGCAAGCAGGTAACACAATTGCTATGATCTAAAAGAACTTCACTCGGTAATAAGAAGTCTGTCACAGATCTAATTCATACGGGTTTTTATTTACTTCAAATAAGATCTTCATTGGAAAAATTTCTGACATTGTATTTCTTGTCGAGAACCATGTTCTGTTTTCAGGAACAATTATAAATAGCCCCTCATCACTTCCAACAGCTCTGAAATGTGGCAGCGGTGGTTGTTTATCAAAATAGCAGAGAGGGTATTGTTTAAATAATTTATCTACATTGCTGTCAAAACTTTCACTGGAAAATACCAATCCTATTTCGCTTATATTTCGAATATGTGCGGCCAAAAATGGTTCATGTTCTTCGTCATTTAAATCAAACCTCGCAATAAACTCAAGAATGTTTCCTGCGGGGTCAAGAAAATAAAAAGATTTTGCATGCCAGTTTGTAAAATCAGCTACATAACCGTTGTAATCATCGAGCCAAAGTAGCTTAACCTTTTTTTGCGTCCATTGCAATGCTTCTTCAAACTTGTTGGCAGGAATATTAAAAGCAAAATGATAAAAGGGATCTTTTGATTTTGTTTCCTCAAAAATTATTTGAGAATTGCCTGTTTTTATTGAAATAGCATCATCTTCTTTTGTTACAGGCAGTTCCAATATATCTGCATAAAAATGAGATAGTGCTGAAAGTTGCATTGTTTGTAATCTCAATTCTTTAAGAAGCATGGTGATTATCCGGTGACTTTTTCCTTTTGGTTGAGTCAACCAGAAACGTCTTTTTTCCTTTGTTCATCTTCATTCATTTTCATAAAGGGCTTTAATATATCTATCGGCACGGGGAAGATGGTGGTTGAATTATTTTCCGTCGCGATTTCACGTAAAGTCTGAAGATAACGGAGTGTAAGCGCACTTGGCTGCTCGCTTAAAATTTTAGCAGCGTCACTTAACCTTTGCGAAGCCTGGAATTCTCCTTCTGCTGAAATTACTTTACTTCTTCTTTCTCTTTCAGCCTCTGCCTGCTTAGCCATTGCACGCTGCATTTCCTGGGGCAAATCAATCTGCTTTACTTCAACATGAGTAACTTTTACACCCCATGGTTCTGTTTGCGCATCAATGATCTTTTGCAGGCGTAAATTTATTTTTTCTCTTTGTGAAAGAAGATCATCCAATTCCGATTGACCTAAAACACTTCTCAATGTTGTTTGCGAAAGTTGCGACGTACCTGCAAGGTAATTTTCAATTTCTATAATGGCCTTTTGCGGATCCACTACCCTGAAATAAATTACCGCATTTACTTTAATAGAAACATTATCCTGGGTAATAACATCCTGTGGCGGTACATCCATTACTACCGTACGAAGGCTTACTTTTACCATTTTATCTATTATGGGTATCAGTAAAATAAGACCCGGGCCTTTTACGCCACCGCTCAAAACCCTACCCAGCCTGAACACTACGCCACGCTCATATTCGCGAAGAATACGAATGGCACTTGCAAGTATGTATAAAACAAATACTATTACTATTATGATCGCTAAAGGAAACTGTTGCATATCTTTTTGTTATTTTTTTTGATAAAATATTTTTACCCTGATTGAATTTCCCGGGTTAAGCCTGAACTTACGCCTTTTCCACATATAATGTAAGATTTTTTATTTCTCTCACAATTATTTTTTCACCTTCAGCTATTTTTTCAGAAAGAGATTCCGCATTCCATATTTCGTCATTTACTTTCACTATTCCTTTAGGATCAAGTGTGTTAATGACTTCTCCAATTTTCCCAATAAATGTTTGCATGCCTATAACAGGTTTAGTTCGTTGTGCTTTTAAGCCCATGCCTGCAACAAAGAGAAAAAATAAAGTTGTTACGGCGGTTGTAGCTATTATTAACGTTTTTGAAATCGCCACGAAATTTTCTGTGGGGCTCGAACGAAATAAAAACAGGGAACCTAACAGTACAGAAACAACACCTCCAATAGTAAGGAGGCCGTGACTTACTATTTTTATTTCCAATAAAAAAAGAATGATGCCGAAAACAATTAAGGACAGCCCAGCATAATTTACAGGCATAGTACTCATGGAGTAAAAAGCAAATATGAGGGCTATAACACCAACTATTCCGGGAAATATAGCGCCGGGATTAAAGAGCTCAAATATAATTCCGAAGAAGCCGATCATCATTAAGAGATACGCAATATTTGGGTCGCTTAACCGGTCAAGTACTTTTTGAAAAAAGCCCATTTCTTGTCCTTCAATAGAAGCGTTTTTTGTTTGTAATATTTTTGTTCCTCCATTTACTTCCATCTTTTTTCCATCAACCTGGATAAGCAATTCACGATCATCATTGGCAATATAATCGATTACATTATTTTCAATTGCTTCTTCATCGGTTATTGAAACACTGTGCCGCACCGCGTCTTCAGCCCATTCAACATTTCGTTTTCTTTTTTCAGCAATAGTTCTTATAAAAGCCGCGGCATCATTGGTTCCTTTTGCGTTCATGATGGTATCCTGCATTCCCTGCAATGATACAGGGTGTGCCGCACCGATGTTAGTACCGGGAGCCATAGCTGCAACATTTGCAGCGAGCGTAATAAAAACTCCTGCCGAGCCGGCATGGGCCCCTGCAGGAGAAACGTAAACTATTATTGGGACCGTTGACTTTAAGATGTCGCCAACAATAACTCTTGTTGATGTTAACAGGCCGCCGGGAGTATTGAGATGTATCAGGAGGCATTCGGCTTTTTCTGCTTCAGCTTTTTCAATTGATTTATGAATATATTCAGCAGAAGCAGGATTAATGCTTCCATCAATTTTTATTGAAACAACCTTTTGGGCCACAGTTAGCAGGGATAAAAAAAAGCAGGCTATCAAAAAAATTGCCCGTTTCATAAATTTAATTCCAGGAATGATTTTCACCGTAAACTCCATGCGTGTAATATACCGAAAACCTGAGGCAATGCAAAAACTAAGAACAGGCATTACAGGCTATCTGGCGTAACGCATAACCTGGAAATTAAGAAGGGAAAATTGCCATAAATAACTAAGTATCGATTGCTTGTTTAAGATTTAATTCGACACCTCGTAAATGGTAAGTTTATTTGTTTTATTTTTTAAATCGACCTCACCTATTTTATTGCATTCGAAAGATTCTTTTACCAAATCGTACGAGGTTTCCGAAATAAGGATCTGGTCAGGCTTTGCAAAATTTTGCAATCTTTGGGCAGTATTTACTACGTCGCCAATAACCGTATAATCCAGCCTGCGAAGGCTTGCTGAGCCAATGTTGCCGCTCACCATTTCCCCGCTATCGATGCCAATAGAAACTTTGGGCCTGAAATACTCGGCATCTTTTTCATACGGCAGCTTATCTATTTGCGACCTTACTGCAAGGCATGCATCAATAGCCCTGTCTAAATGAAAGTTTCCTTTAAAAACTGCAAATACGGCATCACCTATAAACTTATCAATATATCCATTTTGATCAATAATTTCTTTAACCATTACATCAAAATATTTATTCAGGAGCTTTACTACTTTATCCGCCGGCTCTTTTTCGGTAATGGATGTAAAGCCGCAAATATCAATAAACACAACCGTGGCATTCACCGTTTCATTAGCCATAAGCTGCGATTCAAATTCGCGGCCGTTCATGAAGTTCAACACTGTTTTATCCACGTACATTTTTAAGATGTTATTTTCCTTAACAGCATTTAATGTAGCGTGCAGTTGGGAAACATAGTCCAGCGTTTTTTGAATGGTAATATCAAGATCCTGGAAATTTACCGGCTTGCAAACAAAATCAAAAGCGCCCCGGTTCATCGCTGTTCTTATATTTTCCATATCGCCGTAGGCGGAAACAATCACGGCTTTGGTAAGAAGGTTTAATTCATTAAGCCGTGACAACAGCGTGAGCCCATCCATCTCTGGCATATTAATATCGCTCAATAAAACATCAATATCATTGTCGTGCTCCAGTTTTTTCAGCGCTTCATTCCCGTTAGCAGCAAAAATAAATTCATATTTATGTTCTCTTATCTCTTTCCTGAATTTTTGCTTTATGAGAACTTCCAAATCTGCCTCATCATCGGCAACCAAAATTTTTGCCATTAATTTTTAATTTTTAGTTTTTCCTTCAGTAAATTAAAGTCAATTGGTTTGGTAAGAAAATCATCGGCCCCCAGCTTCATTGCCACTTCATAATTTTCACTGTCGCCGTAAGCGGTAATCATCATTACAACGGGCGGCGGGTTCTCAAACTTTTGTTTTATTTGTTGGAGCAATTGTATTCCACTCATGCCGGGCATATTTATGTCAGAAAGAATTAACACCGCTTCATGGTTTAGTTGTGAAAGATATTGAAGCGCCTCTTCTCCGGACGAGGCAAAAGCAAATTGCACTTCATTTTCGCGAATCTCTTTTCTAAAACGCTGCTGAAATAAAGTTTCCATGTCCTTTTCGTCATCAACTACTAAAATTTTCATATTTGCTTTTTATATGTAACTAAATTTAGACCTAAATTTTAAACCGGCAATAGTATAATAAATTTTGCAAACTGGCCCTCTTTGGTTTCCACCTTCATTTCACCCCCATGGCCTTTGGTAATAATATCATAACTCAGAGATAAACCTAATCCCGTGCCCTGCCCTGTCGGCTTGGTGGTAAAGAATGGTTGAAAAATTTTATCTATTGCTTTTTGCGGAATGCCATTGCCATTATCCATAACTACAATCTCAACTTTATTGGCTAACCTTTTTGTGCAAACTGTAACGGTGGGTTCATACCCGGCCCCTGCTTCAGATTCATCAAGGCTTTTCTTCTTTTCTGATACAGCATAAAATGCATTTGTGAACAAGTTGAGGATGGCTCTCCCGATATCCTGCGGAACAATGTCGATTTTTTCAATGCTGCTATCAAAATCTGTTTTCATTGTGGCATTAAACGATTTATTTTTGGCCCGTAAGCCATGATAAGCAAGCCGTAAATATTCATCTGCAAGTGCATTTATATCCGTCGATTCTTTCTGCCCGCTGTTATTGCGTGAATGTTGTAACATACCTTTCACGATGGCATCTGCACGTTTGCCGTGATGATTAATTTTTTGTTGATTCTCCCGGATGTCATTTGCTATTGTTTTTGCCTGGGCAACATTGCCTTTGTCAATCGCCTCCTTCATTTCATCAATCAATTCTGTGTTCACTTCAGAAAAATTATTGACGAAATTTAAAGGATTTTGTATCTCATGTGCAATGCCGGCAGTAAGTTCGCCCAGGGAAGCCATTTTTTCTGATTGTATAAGCTGTGTTTGGGTAGCTTTTAATTCAACGAGTGTACTTTCCACCTGTTCTTTTTGCTGTCGCAGCTCGAAGGTTCTTTCATCCACCAGTTTTTCAAGTTCTTCTTTTTTTGCAGACATCCATTTCCGCTGTTCTTCTTCCTGCCGCGTTTTTTCATGCTCTTTTTCAAGGGCCCGATGTTGCTTTCTTGAAACAAAAATCATGGCAATCATCCATACAACTGAAAATATGGTGCCGATATCAAAGTAGTCGTCTACCTTTTTGTATTGAGTGCTGCTTATAAATTCAAATAAGTCCGAAGCAAAAGAAATTATTGCAAAAGGTAATACAGCAAACATGAGGGTTCTTGTTGCATTGAACTCTTGTTTTAAAAGGCTGGTAATAATTATAGAAAATAAGAATGCATGCCAAATCCATTTTGTAATAAAATCGAGATGGAAAATCAGCTCAACAGCCAGGAGGCCTGCGATGGCATACAGCGCAATTTTTATCCGGTCATTCCATACAGTATCCCGGTTAGACGTCCGTAAAATTCTCCGGACATCCCGTAAAAGAAAAAAGGCTATTATCGGTTCGGCTATCATGAGCTTATTTGCCTAAAATTAATACAGTAATATGTATTTATCATACCCAACTATATAATTGGTATTTGTAAACTCACTTCAAAGTGCCACAACTTAAAGCTTAAATTCCATACCAGGCAAGAGTTTGGTAATAGGAAAGTGTAATATTTTTAAATCGTGTTGGTTTTAAGGCAAATCAAATTCCATTCCTTCTTCAGCCATTTCGTATTTAAAAGGGTTTTTGTAATTCAATTGTAAGTTGGTAAAGATCTCCCTGAGTTGCTCATCGGAATGATATGGATCGTGGTGGGCAATCATTAACTTTTTTGCCCGGCATAACGAAGCAAACAACAGAGCGTCATCCATACTGGAATGGCCCCAACCCTTTTTTGTTTGATATTCCGCATCGGTGTATTGTCCATCATGATACAATATATCTGCATCCGCTGCAAGATCGAAACCGGATATCCATTTATGATCCTTGATGATTCCATTGCGGCCCAATGCCGGTTCGTGGTCGGGAATATATGTAAATACCGAATGCTTTCCCGTAATCCTAAATCCTACGGTTGGACCGGGGTGAATTACATAGGAAGACATTATCTTGAAATCTCTTATTTTAAATTCACAGTTACCGATCTCGTGGAAAGTGAGTACACAAGGCAAATCACGAAGAAGCACCGGAAATAACGGTGGTGAAAGGTAACGGCCCAGGCGGGACCGCAGGCTTTGGGTAGCAGCCGCCGGCCCCCAGATATGCACTTCCTGGCCCGGATTGAAAAACGGGCTAAAAAATCCAAGCCCGAGGATGTGATCCATGTGCAGATGGGTTAATAAAACATCTATTCTTTTATTGGGAAGATTAATAGAGTTAAATTGTTGAATGCCTGAGCCCGCATCCAGGATTAGTAAATTATCATCTTCCGATACCAGTGTACAGGAAGTTCTGCTTCCATAATTTTTTGTATCGGGGCCGGAGGTTTGTATGGAACCCCGAACGCCCCATAAATTAATTTTCATCTTCTTTTACTTTCCAGAACATAGCAACAGCCCCCAGAAATTTATTTTCCCGGCTGATGATAGGGTAAGATGTAAGCGCAATCTTTTCTGTTTGTCCCTGCAGGCTTTTTATCCGGAATGATTTATGGTAAGGTAAAAAATCCTTTAGTGTTTTAACCAGGGGTAACTCTTCGGGAGGTATTGGTTTGTCAAATTCATCTACGGGTTTAAATATTACAGACCATAGTTCAACGGGCATTTCGCCGGTTTCTTCAAACCTTTCACCCAATACTTCTTCGGCAGGCATGTTATAGAAAATAAGGCTGCCGGTAGTATCGATAATAAAAACCGGGATAGAAAGACAATCTGCCAATTGGCGACTCAGAATAATTTCAATTTCATATGCAGGCATATCGAGACATTTCTGGTGTGCAATCGTAATAAATATAATATAATTTATGCGATGATTATATTAATATCCGTCTTTATCTCAAAAAATGTATAACCGGCCACGCTTAATCAAACAGTAAGATGCACTTTTTTTACCCATTTTACATCGCATTCACCAATGGGTTTATAGAACAGGTAATAGAATAATAAATTTTGAACCTTCACCTTCTTTCGTTTCCACTTTTATTTTACCGCCATGTGCTTTAATAATATCATAACTTAAACTTAAACCCAATCCCGTTCCTTCGCCGGTAGGTTTGGTAGTAAAGAATGGTTGAAATACTTTATGCATCAATTTTTGAGGAATGCCATTGGCATTATCATTAATAACAATCTCAACCCCATCATCTAATCTTTTTGTTTGTACCAAAACAGTCGGCTGATACGCGGCATCCTCTGTTTTCCTTTTTTCATTGACAGCATAAAATGCATTGTTTAATAAATTCAAAAAAACCCTTCCAATATCCTGGGGAACAATATTTATTTTGTCAATAGACCCATCAAAATTAGTTTGTATGGTTGCACTGAAGTCTTTGTCTTTCGCTCTTAAACCCTGGTAGCTCAATCGTATGTATTCCCCGGCCAAAACATTTATACTAGTCAATTCCTTTTGCCCCGCATTCTTCCTGGAATGCTGCAGCATGTTTTTTACAATGGCATCTGCACGCTTCCCATGGTTATTTATTTTTAGCTCGTTTTCACTAATATCATTTGCAATGATTTTTGCTTCCTCATAATTCCCTTTCTCAATTTCCTGTTTCATTTCTGCGATTAAGTCCGTATTAACTTCGGAAAAATTATTCACAAAATTCAGCGGGTTTTGTATCTCATGTGCGATGCCGGCGGTAAGTTCTCCAAGACTTGCCATTTTTTCTGATTGGATGAGCTGAACGTGTGTGTTTTTTAATTCAACCATTGTATTGTTTAGGGTGCTAACGGTAGAGGTTAATTGCAGGTTCTTCTCACTCAATTCTTCCCTGGTCCTGGAAAGATCATCGACCATTTTATTGAAGGCCATTCCCAATTCGCCAATTTCATCTTTGTGTATATGTTTTATTTTTTGATTTAAATCACCCTCGCCAACCCGGTTTGCAGCATCCCTCAAAGCCAGCACCGGAACTGAAATATTCCTGGCAAGTACAAAACCAATAAAAATTCCGATAAAAAAGATAATACTGCTGACAATTATTGAAGCAATTTTTATTTGTTCTTTATTTTCAACAATCTCTTTTGTATTGAAGCCAAGCAGTATTGCCCCGGACATCATATCGGTTTTAAAGGGAGCTTCTTTTACTATTATTGAGTCGTTGGAAATCATATCCGCATTGGGGTGTTCCCGTTCGGGAAATGTTTTAAAGATTGTTTTCTTTATCTGGTAATTGGTATGATTATCATTCCATGACGTATCATACTGAACCATGCTTACAAACTGCAGGCGTGGATCGTCTTTTACAAATGCTATGGCCGTTTCTACACCTTCAAAATTTTGTTCGGTAATAGCAATTTTTACACCTAATGAAACGGTATTGGCAAGATTTTGAACTTCCGTATTATAATTACTGATCAAAAGATTTCCTTGCTGACTGGGGAAATAAAAGAGCGTAAAAAAAGAAAACATGAGTACAATAACACATATCGTAAGCCAAATCTTTGTTTTAAGATTTATCCGCATGTTGTACCTATTAAGTAGATTGAGAAAAGGCCTTATAACCACAACAGTTAAGCAATGTACTGTTTCTTTTGCTAAAATGTTTTTTGGCCGTCAATATTAATGAACTTTATATCAGAAACAGAAACGGGTTTATCTAATATTCCTATAGCGCCCGGGTTTTGTGCAACGAAATCTGCTAATTCACTTACTGAGTTGAAAAATTTAGGCGCCTGGGCCTTCCCCTGGAAAACCAACGCCAGCCAAAATTTATTTAACTCATTAGCATTCATGTCATAAATTCTTGCCGAGGTAGTTTGTCCCACTGGCGTATTTGTTTTCATGAGAGCAATGAGAATTCTATCGCCGTTTTTCCACCGTTGTTTTTCACCCATGAACACCGCCTTCAGTTCCGACAATTGCATATCACCTGGTGCGCCTGAAACATTGCCAATTGCAACTAAAGCCTGTTGTTGCGATTTAGAAGCTGTGCTCAGCAAGAGCATACATACAACCAATAAAAATTTATTGCCCGGTAACAGTTTGAGAATTTTATATGTATGCATGTACTTTTTCATATTAGAATCCTATGGCAAACTGGGCTATTACCTTATTTGTATTTTTCAGAAGTTCAGAATGCTGGTATTGATATTCTAATTTTATAACTGCCAGGTAATTAATTTCATACCGGAAACCCGCTACTATTGACGTACTATTATTTTTGTTGTAAAAGATTTCTCCGTTTTGATAATGGAGGTCATCGAAGCGTATGTAGGGAACTAATTTGTCTTTTATTCTGTAACCAGCATATATGTAAGAGGCAAAAGTTGTTTTGGAACCTGTAGTATCTGTATGATTTATGCCCGCAGTGCTTTCAGCCAATACTTCGAATTTTTTTCCAAACCGTGAAACTGAAGCTGTGAATAAATTCTGATTCACCTTCCAGTTCATAATTTTACCCTCTACATTAGCGCCTTTGGAAACAACATCATTATACCAGGAAACTCCTAAGCGTAATTTGTCCACCGGTATTATATGAACAGCGGCCGTTACAGATTTGTATTTATCGTTATCAAGTATTTCGGTAGAGCCCAGGCCATTGCCGATAAAAAGGTCATATCCAAATTTGATATTGCCTAAATCATGCCCGTTGACACCTACCCCAACTGTATGCAGTGGAATAATATCGGCGGCAAATAATAATGGCCTTTCGATAGTGGGATAGAAAACCCTGCCATGATGGTAGGTAACGTTCCAGTAATTTATAGGCGTATGAACTTTCCCAAGAACAAGATTATTATTTCCATGTAGGTTGTAATAAATAATTAATCTTTCAACACTTACTGAAAAATCGGTGGCAGAAGATGGGTTAAATTTAAAAACACTTTCTCCAAGGAAGGAAATCTTGTCGCTAAGCACGGAAGTTATAAACAGATCCTGCTCATCAAATGCGAAGGAAGCTTTATCATTAGCATAAGTAGTAAGAAAGTCTGCAAAGCCCCTTATTTGAGTATCCTGAGCGGATGAGAGCTTTGGGATTGTAAAAAAAATTACCAGGGAAATAATAAAAATTATTCTTTTCATTTCGGCAAAAATTCTTTTACATATATATTAATCTTAAATATCGAACTTTTTAAATTAATATCCAATAATAAAATCAAAACAAATTAAGCTTATCCACAATTTTTATTATTCTGAGTTTTTTTTGGCCGGAAATTATAATCGCTGTTTTGTGTTCCGCAAGCGATTGCAACGTTTTATCAATTCCATTCAGCACAGACTTAATTTCAGGAACAGCCCCGGATAAAAAAAATTAATTCCCAGGCAATTTTATCATAAACCGTGATCCAATACCATTTTCGCTTTCTACTTTTATTTCTCCTCCATGTGCTTTGATAATATCATAACTTAAGCTCAGCCCAAGCCCTGTTCCTTCTCCCGTAGGCTTGGTTGTGAAGAATGGCTGAAATATTTTATCAATAACATTTTGCGGAATGCCATTACCATTATCCGTTACTATTATTTCTACACCATCGCCGGTTTTCCTGGTTGCGACAGAAACAATTGCTTCATATCCATCCCTGGCCTCTTTCATTTTTTCGAACACCGCATAAAACGCATTACTATATAAATTCAGTAGTACTCTGCCAACATCCTGCGGAACAATATTTACCTTTTCTATCGAATTGTCGAAATCAGTTCTAAACTCCGCATTGAAAGATTTATCTTTTGCCCTCATACCGTGGTAGGCTAAACGCAGATATTCATCTGCCAATAAGTTTATATCGGTCAATTCTTTTTGCCCTGAAGATGTTCTTGAGTGTTGCAGCATCCCTTTTACGATAGCATCCGCACGCTTGCCGTGGTGATTTAATTTTTGCTCATTTGTTATGACATCGGTTGCAATCGCTTTTACGGCATCCAGGTTTCCCTTATCAATTTCTGTCTTCATTTCAAGTAATAATTCTGCATTTACCTCTGAAAAATTGTTTACAAAATTCAACGGGTTTTGTATTTCATGAGCAATGCCCGCAGTAAGTTCTCCAAGCGAAGCCATTTTTTCTGATTGAATGAGCTGTGATTGTGTTTTCTTTAGCTGGGTCATCGTACTTTGTATTTCTGATTTTTGAAATTCAAGAATACGATTGGCTTTTTGTTTATTACGATAGGCCCTCCAGCCACCGATGGCAATGAACAATGCCAATAACAGCCCGCCAAGCAATAGTAATTGTCTTAACCTTGCCTCCGCATTTATCTTGTCCTGTATAGCGCCGGCCACAGCCTGTTTTTTTTCGAAATCATAATTCATATTAAGTTCTGTAGCCTTTTGAATATTATCCTTACTTCTTACAGAGTCTTCGATAATAGCATATTTTTTATAGGCTGCCAATGCTTTGTTGAAATTCCCGTTTTCTTCATAACATTCAGACAATTCTTTGTATGTGTGTCCAATATTAATATCATAAGCATCACTTTCATTTAAGGCTGCAAATCCTTTTTCATAAAAAGTAATGGCTTCATCATATTTTTTCTGAAGCTTTAATACGCTTCCCATTGCAGAATATCCCTGGTAAATATTTAATGGCTGTTTAGATGAATCGGCAATTAAAATTCCTTTTTTCGCCAAATCAATCGCTTCAGAAAATTTACCGGTATTAGCAAGGCTTACTGCAGCCTTCGACAGGCTGGCGGCTTGTATGCCGAGGTCACCCATCTTTTCAGCAAGCAACGCGGCCTTTATCGCAAATTCATACCCAACTTTCCATTTGCTTTGGTTTATATAAAGAGTGGAGAGATTGGTATATGCATATAATTCAACATTCTTAAGCTCATTTTTCTCAGCAAGTAAAATCGATTTTCTATAAGCTTGTTCAGCCCTGCCGGAGTCACGTATAAGCGTATATGTAATTCCCATATTCACTAGTGTATATGCCTGCGTAGTTTCATTTTTACTTTCTTCAGCAAGCTTCAAAGATTTTTGCTGGTAGAATAAGGCCCGCGGAAAATTTGAAAGCTGCTGGAAACCGATTGCAATATTAGAATAGGTGCCAGGGAGGTCAGACTCGTTGTTATGCCTTTCATAAATACCAATCGCCTTTTCATAAAATTGTATGGATGTATCATACTTACTTTGCATGCCGTACATCATTCCATAGTTGGCATACATATCGGCATAGTTAGTAGAATCTTTTGAAGGCTTTATGAAAGTTCCCAGGAATTTCAAATTTTCTTCCGCGCTTTTAAAATCACCCTTATAGCAATAGCTGGTAACAAGGTTAATCCTTGCATCAACTTCCCCTTGATAGTATCCTGCTTTTTGGGCTTCGCCGAGTATTATTTTAGAAAGCGCGATGGATGAATCAATATTTTTATTCCTGATGTAACTAATTTTTTTTACCATAAGATTTATTCTTGTCGTATCACTAGCAGCCTTATTAATAAGGTTGTCTATGCTGTCTATTTTTCTGCTTTGAGCATACGTGATTAAAACAGAACAGAACAGTAACACAACAATTACAGGACGTTTCATGTGTGATTAATTTATGATTATGGCAAATAATAATACCTGGCTTGTTACATTATTTTGAAGAAGCAGAACCCAAACTCTCATTTTACATAATTGACAGGAATATCATAAATGATGTTCCTTCACCTTCCTTCGTCTCCACTTTTATTTCACCACCATGCGCTTTAATAATATCATAGCTCAAACTTAAACCCAAACCTGTTCCCTGTCCGGTTGGTTTTGTTGTGAAGAATGGTTGAAAGATTTTATCCAATGCTTTTTGGGGAATTCCGTTTCCGTTGTCAATAACTTTTATCTCGACTTTGTCTTTCAGTTTTTTTGTCGATATTTTTATTAATGGCTGATAGCCATTGCCTGATACCTTTTTCTTTTCATTCACCGTATAAAATGCATTATTAAAAACATTCAATAAAACCCTCCCAATATCCTGAGGTATGATATTTATGTTACCAATGCTTTCATCGAAGTCTGTTTTGAAATCTGAATTGAATAATTTCTCTTTTGCACGCAAACCATGATAGCTTAATCTTAAATATTCATCACACAAAGCATTTATATCGGTGGGCTCTTTTACGCCTTTTGTTTGTCTGGAGTGTTGCAACATGCCTTTTACTATCGCATCGGCACGTTTACCATGATGATTTATTTTTTGTTCGTTTTCTTTAATATCAGACAAAATTATTTTTACTTCATAAATATTTCCTTTGTCCATTTCCTGTTTTGCTTCATCTACCAATTCTGTATTTACTTCAGAGAAATTATTTACAAAGTTTAACGGGTTTTGAATTTCATGGGCAATGCCTGCGGTAAGTTCACCCAGCGAAGCCATTTTTTCTGATTGGATAAGTTGGGCCTGGGTGGATTTAAGCTGCGATAAAGTGCTTTCAACTTTTTGTTTTTGCTGCTGAAGTAAAAGATTGGCTTTACGTTTATTTCTAAAACCGGTAAAAGCCACAGCGGCCAGGAGAAAGGTTAGTATTAAACCAATTATCAAAGCAGTTTGTTTTGCTTTTGCTAAATCATTTTGCTTCTGCTGTTCATCTTTTGCTATCTGTTGTTTTTTTTCAAACTCAAAGTTCATTGTAAGCTCAGTAGCTTTTTTTATATTTTCCCGCCCGCGTATTGAATCTGAAATTTTGGCTGCGAATTTATAAGTAGCCAAAGCCTTATTAAAGTCGCCCGTTTGTTCATAGCATTTTGATAGGTCAGCATAAGATCTTCCAATCTCTTCATCATAAATGTCAGACTCTTTTAATGAATGAAATGCTTTTTCAAAATAAGGAATTGCTTTGCTGTAATTTTTTTGCATGGTAAGCATAGTACCCATATCTCCGTAAGCCTGGTATATATTTAAAGGCTGTTTTGATGAATCAGCAATATTCCTTGCTTGTTGGTTCAATTTTTCAGCTTCATCAAATTTATTTTGGTTTGCCAAAGCCAATGCAGCCCTCGATAGGCTGCTTGCTTCTATTCCCTGGTCTCCAATTTCCTTCCCTAACAGAGCACCGCTCATTCCAAAATCAAACTCTTTTTGAAAATCATTCATACTGCCATACAAGGAGGATAAATTGGAATAACTGTAAGCCAATACATTTTTAAGGTTTAACAGTTTTGCGAGATCGATAGCTTTTAAATAAGATTTTTCCGCTCTTTTGATGTCATCGAGGCTTGTAAAAGTGATTGCTATGTTGAGATAAATAAATGCCTGTCCTTCTTCATCATGAATCTGCTCAGCAACCTTCAAAGCATTTTGATAGTTTGTTAATGCCTGTGGATAATCTGATTGCTGCTGGAATGCTATTGCATCATTTTGAAGTATTGTAAGAAGCAAAGATTTATCGTTTTGGAGCGTGGCAATTTCAATTGCTTTTTTATAAAACGTATGCGATGTATCAAACTTGTTTTGCATTGAATACATCATGCCATAACAGTCATACATTCTTCCAAGAGCGGCAGAGTCTGTTATATTTGAAAGAATTTGCCGGGCAGCATCAAGGTTTTCTTTAGCCACCGCATATTCGCCCGAAAAACAATAATCACCTGCAAGGCTTACTCTCGCAGAAGCTTCTCCTTTTTTATAATTAATTTTTTGTGCTTCTTCAATGGTGTTCTTACCAAAAGCAATTGCCGAATCAAGGTTACCATTACTTAATGCCCTGAGTTTTTGGGTCATTAAATTAATTCTTTGTGTATCCGATTTGGATTTACTGATAAGCAGGTTCAGGCTGTCAATTGATTTTGTTTGACCTTCTGCATGCGCTACCCAACTAAAAAACAACCATACAACTAAATATTTCATCGGTTTGGTCTATATAATAAATCTCGATAAATCAGGAATACTCTTCAGACGATCAACAGCTATTTAAAAGTACCAATTAGTTGCACAATAAATGTTGTTCCTTCTTCCTTACTTTTTACATTAATTTCTCCACCGTGTGTTTTA